>NZ_JBFAOU010000004.1:0-116302 GCF_040675365.1 Catellatospora sp. NPDC049609
GACGGAGATCACCGTCCGCGGCCCGCGCCGGTGGAGATAGGACGCAGAAGTTGTACGGTCGGATTGCCGACCGTACAGCACCCCGGTTGACCAGGCCGGACGTTGATCGGGAGCGGTTTACGGGCCGACCGGTGCGGCGCGGGTACTGGCTCTCGGTGGCGTGGCCGTCGCACAATGCTGATCATGCGTTGGTTCGGACCGCGGTGCCCCGTACGCCCCGAGGAGCACGCCTGGCTCGAGTCGTCCCTGACGTGGCTGGCCGCGGAGTTCGGGCGTGACCCGCTCAAGCCGCCGCCGGTCCGCCCGGCCGACCTGGTCCCCGAGGGTTACGCCGGCGGCGTGCAGGAGGCGCGCACCCTGCTCGACGCGGTGTGCGTGCGGATGGGCGTCGACCCCGTCCGGGTGGAGCTGGAGCTGCACTCCGGCCCGGTGCCCGACGGGCACCACCGGGTGCGCGCGGGTCACCCCGTGATCACCGTGGGCTTCGGGCACGCCGCCTCCCCGGTGCCGCTGGTCGCGACCATCGCCCACGAGCTGGCGCACGTGCTGCTGCTCGGCGACGAGCGGATCGCGCCGGAGCACCCGGACTCCGAGCGCCTGGCCGACCTGGCCACCGTCTACTTCGGGATGGGCGTGTTCGGCTCCGCCACGGCGGTGCGGTGCGCGCGCCGCCGGCCCGGGATGAACCTGCCGCTGTACGGGTACGCGCTGGCGCACTACGCCTGGCAGCGCGGCGAGACCGCGCCGGACTGGGCCGCCGACCTGCGCTTCGCCCCGCGCCTCTACCTGCGCCGGGGCCTGCGGCACCTGGCCTACCGCGCGGCGACCGACCCGGCCTCGGCCCACTCGCTGTAGGGCACGCCCGCGCGCCGGTGCGCCAGCGCCGCCCCGGCGTAGCCGACCAGCGGCGAGGGCAGCTTGTGCAGCGAGAACCAGTGCAGGTCGGCGCACTTGTCGGGCTCGGCGTTGACCGGGCTGCCCGACCACCGCCGCACCTCGAAGAACAGGTTGAGCCGCGGCGGCTGCTCGGCGTAGTGCAGCAGGTGCACCAGCTCGGCGTCGGCCGGGTCGAGACCGATGCCCAGCTCCTCGGCCGCCTCGCGGACCAGCGCGTCGAGCGGGGTCTCGCCCGGCTCGACGTGCCCGGCGGGCAGGTGCCAGCACCCGTCCGACCAACCGGTGTTGAACCGCAGCCCCAGCAGCACGTCGTCGGCGCGCCGGAGGATCAGGTGGACCGCGACGATCGCCTGTGCCCTGTGCTTCACCTGCGCATTCTCGAACACCTGTACGATCTTCGTCAAGCGGCGCGCCGGTCGGGCGGCCTCTAGGATGCCGACCATGACCACCCCTGTCACCACCGGAGCCGCGCAGAGCGTCAAGCCGCTGCGGCTGCTGTTCGCGCTGGCACTGCTCGGGTACACCGCACTCCACCTCGGCTTCAAGCTGCTGATCTGGATCATCCCGGCGATGGGCACCACCCTCGTCTCCCGGTCGCAGTCGGCCGGTTTCCTCGACCTGTTCGTCATGTCGTTCCCGCTGGTCGCTGTGCTGATCGCCACCCACGTCGCGCCGCCGCTGCCCGCCGCGAAACTGCTCACCGTGGTCGCGCTGGTCGAGTACGCCGTGTCGGTGTTCTTCGGCGCGATCACCTTCCTCATCGGGCTGGGCGGGCTGGGATACGTCGACACCTTCCCGGAGACCGTCGACGCGTTCGGCCACATCGTGCTCACCGTCGCCAGGCTCGGCCTGGTGGCCCTGGCCGGCTACGCCGTGCTGCGGGTCTTCCTGGCGCTGGGCGGCCGGATCTCGCTGCCCACGGCACTGAACCCGCCCTCCGCGTGACCGGCTGACCCGACCCGCTGCTCCGGCCCGAGCCGTCACGACGACGGCCCGGGCCGGAGCTTTTGCAGCTCAGTGGTGGGGTTATAGATTTGTACCCCCACAGGGGGTATACAGGAACCACCTGTAAACCTCCAGAGGGAGCAGCCATGCCGAAGATCAACGTCTACCTACCCGATGACCTCGCCGACGCCGTGCGCGAGACCGGGGTGCCGGTCTCCGCGATCTGCCAGCGGGCGCTGGAGCAGGCCGTGCGCCGCGTCACGGCGATCCGCGCCGGCGCGCTGTCGGACCTGGACGGTGCCGACCTCGCCGCCCGGCTGCCGCACGCGACCGAGCGCACCCGCACCATCGTGCGGCTGGCCGCCGAGCAGGCGCGCGACACCGGCGCGCCCGTGGTGAGCACCGGCCACCTGCTCGCCGCGCTGCTGGCCGAGGGCGAGAACCTCGCCCTGCGCGTGCTCACCGCGCTGGAGGTCGACCCGGCCGAGCTGGGCCGGCGGCTGGCCGCCGAGCGTGACGCCGAGCCGGGCGCCGGGCCGGACGGCGCCCGGCAGCTCAGCGTGCCCGCCGCGGGCGCACTGGAGCTGGCCGTGACCGAGGCGGCCGGCTTCGGGCACAACTACCTCGGCAGCGAGCACCTGCTGCTGGGGCTGGTCGCCGAGCCCGACGGGGCGGCGGGGCGGGTGCTGCGGGCCGCGGGGGTCGAGCTGCGCCCGGCGCGCCGCGCGGTCGCCGCCGCGCTCATCGGGTTCGCCCACCTGCGCGCCAAGGCGCAGCCGCTGACCGACCCGGCGACGCTGGTCGACGCCGTACGCCGGGAGATCCTGCCGCTGGTGGAGCGGGTCGAGCGGCTGGAGGAGCAGGTGGCCGCCCGTGGCTGACCGGGTGCTGCTGCTGGGCACCAAGGACACCGTCGCCTACCGCCGCCGCCCGGGGCACGAGTCCGTCGCCACCGCGGCGGAGCTGCTCGCGGCGGCGGGCCCGGTCGCGGCCGAAGTGACCACCGTGGACGTGACCGGCGAGCCCGGCTGGGACATCTCGCCGACCACGATGCTGGCGCTGGCCCGGCGGGTGCGCGAGGCGGTGACCGGTGGCGGGTACGCCGGTGTCGTGCTCACCCAGGGCGTCGACGCGCTGGCGGAGACGGCGTACCTGGTGGACCTCGTGGCGGGGGAGGCCGCCGAGCGGGCGGGGATCGTGCTGACCGGCGCGGTGCGGGCACTGGACGACCCGGACACCGACGGCCCGGCCAACCTCGCCGCGGCGCTGGCGGCCGCCGCCGACCCGGCGTCCCGTGGGCTCGGCGCGGTGGTCTGCGCGCACGGCGAGCTGCACGGCGCCCGGTGGGTGACGCTGTCCGACGCGTCCCGCCCGGACGGGTTCAGCTCGGCGCCGCATGGGCCGGTCGCGTCCGTGGTGGACGGGCGGGTGCGGCGGCTGGCCGCCCCGCCGCCCCGGCCGCCTGCGGTGTCCGGGCCGCCGGAGTGGGACGTCGCGCTGGTCAAGACGTACCCGGGCCTCGACCCGCGGGTCCTCGACGCGCTGGCCGACCTCGGCGTCCGGGGCGTGGTGCTGGAGGGCACCGGTCGCGGCAACGTGCCGGCTAGCCTGTTCGCCGCGATCAGCCGGCTGCTGGAAGACGGCGTGCCGGTGGTGGTCGCCTCCCGCAGCCACCACCCGGTCGCGGACGTGCTGCCGCCGGACCAGGCGATGGCCGAGCTGCTCGGCGCGATCGGCGCCCGCGGCCTGCGCCCGGAGCAGGCCCGGGTGGCGCTGATGGCGGCGCTCGGCGACGGGCCCGGCGTGGACGCGGTGCGCGACTGGTTCGCCCGACTCTGATGGGTTATGCGTCGCACACCCTGTCCGTCGGGGTGTAAGACACCTGACTGTACTTAGCTGTGATTTGCCCTAGTGTGCGGCTTGAATACCGTCGCCGCGCTGTGTGCGCGCACACTGGGGAGCGTCATGGACGTCAGGACCGTCGGCGGCACGACCCGCCTCCAGCCGGACTTCACCCGGGTCAACGAGCTGGCGGTCCGGACAGAACGGCTGCCACGCCGGGAACGCGACGGCGTGCTGCCGTTCTCCGGCGTGACGTGGCTCTGGGTCGGACTGTCCGTGCTGCTGCGCCTGCTCGTGTGGACGGCGGCCGCCGCGCTGTGCGTCGGCGCGGTCGCCGCCGCCACCGTCGAGCCCGGCGTGCCCGGGGCCGTGGTCGTCCCGGTCGCGGCGGTGGCGCTGGCCGTCGTGCTCGGATACCTCGCCCGGCGGCTGCGCCGCCGCAGCGCGGCGAGCTGGCAGGCGGCCGTGGTGCGCGAGTACTGGTCCTGGCGGCGCCCGCCGGGCCGCTTCGAGCACGAGCCCGTCGCCCTGGACCTGCCCTCCTGGCTGCGTGACCCGCTGCACCGGCGCGTGCTGCGCCGGCTGCGCCCGGCCCGCCCGGCCGCCCCGCACGCCGACCGGCTGCGGTGGGCGCACCGCTGGGCGCTCAGCCGCGAGCTGCGCGCCGCCGCGCCCCGGCTGAGCGTGGTCACCGCGCTGGCCGCCCTGCTCACCGTCGGCGCGTGGCGCGCGGGCTGGCTGGCCGCCGCGGCACCCGCGGTCGTGCCGGGCGACGTCCGGCTCGGCGGCCGGGTGCCCAACCCGGAGGTGCTGCCCGCGCTCGACGTCGCGGTCGCGGCCGCCACCGACTACGCCTGGCAGCTGGCCGACCTGGTGCCGCTGCTCGGGCTCACCGACGTGCTCGGCTGGGAGCGCCCCGCCGCGTTCGCCGGGGGCGGCCTGCAGGACGCGCTCGCGCTGCTGTTCCGGCTGTCGGTGCTGCTGGTCGTCGCGTCCACCGTGGTCGCCATGCTGGGCCGCCGGGTGGACGTGGACGCCAAGCCCCCGCTGCTGGCCGGCCAGGTCGAGCGGGCGGTGGTGGAGGAGCTGGTCAGCGCCCGCCGGCTGCTCGGCGACGGCGGCCGCCACGACGCCCGCCTGCTCGCCGCGGCCTGCCGCCGTCTGCGCGCCGACGAGGTCCCGGTCCCCCCGCCCTTCGAGGAGTGGAACGCCGAGTCCCTCTGCCACACCCTCGGCCTCGAACAGTCCTGGATGAACGACTGGCGCGTCCCCGAGCAGCGCTCGGTCCTCTCCTGAAAGGAAGGGCACCTTCTTAACCCTATGGGTAGAGGAAGGGCACCTTCTTAACCCCGTCCGAGGCAGCGGGATCGATACGGCGCCGCCCGCGCCACCGGTGCGGGTGGGCGGGACCGAAACCGTTAAGAAGGGCACCTTCCACCACGCAGAGCGTTAAGAAGGTGCCCTTCCTTTCCCTCAGTTGAGGATGTCGCGCGACGGCGGGTTGAAGTCGCGGACGGGCTTGTCCTTGAGGGCCTCCTTGAGGGAGTTGGCCACCGCGTCCAGCGGCATGTTGTAGTTGCCGTCGCCGGCGACGTTCTTCACGTAGTCGGGGTCGGCGATGAAGCTGGCCGCGGCCAGTTCCGGCGTGAAGCCGACGAACCAGGCGGCGCGGGTGTCGTCGGTGGTGCCGGTCTTGCCCGCGATCGGGCGGTTCATCAGGCCGTACACCCGCGAACCGGTGGACCAGTCGCCGCAGCTGCCGCGGGCGGCCTTGTACCCGGTCACGCAGCGCGCGGCGTCGGTCGCGGCGCGGCCCACGTCCTGGCTGAACACCCGGGCGCACTGCGGAGCGGCGGCGTCGACCTGCTTGCCGTCCACGGTGGTGGTGAACTCGGCACCCTCCGGCGTCTTGATCGACAGGACTGGGCTCGGCTTGCAGTACATGCCCTCCGCCGCGACCGTGGCGTACGCGTTGGCCATCTCCAGCGGGGTCGTGTCGGCCACCCCCAGCGTGAACGCGCCCCACTTGTCGGCGTGCTTGGGTGAGGCGTGCAGCCGGTCCACGTCGGTGTGCCAGGTCAGGCCCATCTTCTCGGCCATCCGGACCGCCTTGTCCGAGCCCACCGCCTGCTCCAGCTGTACGAAGTACGTGTTCACCGACTTGCCGAAGCCGGAGTACATGTTGTGCTTGCCGGTCATGCTGCCGCTGGCGTTCGACGGGCACCAGCGGTTGCCGCACGCGGCCGGCCCGCCGGGCTCGACCACGTAGATCGAGGTGTAGCGGTGCGGGGCGTAGAACGACTTGGACATCTTCATGCCCGCGTCCAGCGCCGCGACCATGGTGAACATCTTGAACGTCGACCCGGCCTGGTAACCCGGGATGTCACCGCCGCCCAGCAGCGGCGCGACCGTGTTCGGGTAGCTGCCCTTCACGTCGAAGGAGCGCTTGATCGGGTCGGAGTTCGGCCCGTTCTTCGACTGGTCCATCGAGTAGTTGCGGTTGACCGCCATGAGCAGCACCCGGCCGGTGCCCGGCTGCACCATCACGTTGCCGTACGCCAGCCGCATGTTCGTCGACGAGCGGCTGAGCAGGTCCTTCATCGAGTACGCCTGCAGCTTCGGGTCCAGGCTGGTGACGACCTTGAAGCCGCCGGTGCGCAGCTTGTCCAGCCGGGCCACCGGGTTGGGGCCGAACGCGGGCTGCTGCATCCACCAGTTCTTGAAGAAGTCGCAGAAGAAGCCCCAGTCACGGGTGCCGGCCGGCACCGAGGCGCAGTCGCGGGGCGGGGCGGACAGCTTCAGCTTGATCGGCTCGGCGATGGCCCGGTTGGCCTGGTCGGCGGTGATGAACCTGAGGTCGGCCATCCGCCGGATCACGTAGTTGCGCCGGTCCAGCGCCGGCGTGGTCTGGTTGGCCGGGTCGAACGCCGACGGCGCCTTGACCAGCCCGGCCAGCGTGGCGGCCTCGACCAGGGTCAGGTCCTTGGGCTCCTTGGAGAAGAAGATCTGGGCGGCGGCGTAGATGCCGTACGCGCGATGGCCGAAGTAGGCCATGTTGAGGTAGCCCTCCATGATCTGCGTCTTGGTCCACTGGCCTTCCAGCTTCATCGCGAGGCGGATCTCGGTGAGCTTGCGGGTGGGGGTCTGCTCGGTCGCCGCGATGGCGTCCTGTGCGGTCACCGCGCTGTCGCGCAGCGCCATGCGCACGTACTGCATGGTCAGCGTGGACGCGCCCTGGGAGACCTCGCCCTGCTGGCGGTTGGCGACGAAGGCGCGGGCGATGCTCTGCAGGTCGACGCCGTTGTGGGTGTAGAAGCGGGCGTCCTCGGCCGCCAGCACCGCGTTGATCACGTTCGGGTTGACCGAGGTCAGCGGCACGAACTTGCGATGCTCGTCGTAGAACATCGTGATCAGCGACTTGCCGTCGTTGGCGTAGACGTACGTGGTCTGGCCGACCTGATGATCCTGGAGCTGGGTCGGGAGGTCGTTGTAGATGGCCGCGCCCTTCATGGCACCGATGCCCGCCGGAACGGCCAGCGGTAGCGAGGCGAGGGCGACGACCACCCCGCCGAGGACACCGGTCCGCAGCAATCCGCTGTACCGGCCGAACGCGCTGATTAACCGCTGCACCATAGCCACGAATATAGGCAGCTCAGCATACCGAAGTGAGGGAGATTCACTAATGCTTATGCGGCCGATTCGCGTGTGGAGCGACCGCGTCGGCCACCGGCCCCAACGGCCGTCCAGCCGGGTCCCGGCGAACGCACAGCCGACCGTCAGGACGGTGGGCGGACCCGGGCCGGACGTCGCCGTCGACCCGGCCGCCCCGGACTCCACCCTAGGGCGCGACGGGGCCGCTCAGGCCGCACTCGCCCAGACCGCGGCGTTGCGGTAGCGCACCTGCCACGGCGCCGTGCCGATGTGCCCCACGGTGTCCACGCCCAGCACGACCCTGCCCTCGGCGAAGGTGGCGTCGTCCAGCGCGATGCCGGGCAGCTCCTTGCCGCCGAGGAAGAACCGGAACTGCGAGCCCTGCGCCGAGACGCCGACCCGGTGGAACCTGTCCTGCGCCAGCTTCCTGGCCAGCGGCAGCTCGCGCAGGATGCGCCCGCCGCTGGGGTCGCCCTCGGCGTGCCGGATCACCGAGACGGTCTCCTGGCACACCTTCAGCTCGTAGCCCCGGAAGGCGATCTGGCGGTAGAAGACCGCCGCGCAGGCGCCGTCGGTCAGCAGCGCCAGGTCGACCTCGAACCGGAAGTCGGCCAGCGTGTCCTTGGGCCCTCCGCACTGGTAGGACCAGTCCTTCAGGGTGGTCGCCACGTACGAGCGGCTCTCGAACAGGCAGGTGGCCCCGTTGGGGTCGTCATCGCGCCTTTTCCAGAACCGCTCCACGCTCAGCGCGTCCTTCAGGTACGGCGCGGCCGCGGCCGGCACGCTCGGCGACGGGGACGCCGACGGCGACGGGCTGGGGGAGGGGCTCGGCGAGGCCGACGGGCTCGGTGACGCGGTGGGCGACGGCGACGCGCTCGCGGTCGCGCTCGGCGAGGGCGAGCTCTCGGGACCGGCCGCGAACCCGGCGGGCAGCGGCAGCGCCCCGGTCAGCAGGGCCACCGTGAGGCCGCCGAGCAGCAGCGTGGACGCGCCCAGCCCGGCCGCGACCGGCTTGGCCCAGCGCGGACCGCCGTGGCGGGGCCCCTTGAGCCCTGGGTCTCCGGTGCCCGTCGGGTCGGCGTCGACCACCGCGAACTTGCTGCCCGCCTCGGCCGCCGCGGCGGCCTGCCGGGGCAGCTCACCCGAGCTCAGCGCCCGGTCCGGGCCGGTGGTGAGCAGCCGGTCCAGCAGGTCGCGGGCGGTGGGCCGGTCGGCCGGGTCCTTGGCCAGCGCGGCCAGCACCAGCTCGCGCAGCGGCCCGGACAGGCCGTCCAGGTCCGGGTCCGAGGTCATGATGCGCATCGCGACGGCGGGCATCGAGTCGGCGGCGAAGGTCACCCGGCCGGTGCCCGCGTACGCGACCACGGCGCCCCAGGCGAACACGTCGGCGGCCGGGGTGAGCGCCTTGCGGGCCTTGGTGTCCAGCCGCTCCGGCGCCATGTACGCCACGGTGCCGATGAGCTGGTCGGTGCGGGTGTTGCCGGGCTGGCCCTCCACCGCGCGCGCGATGCCGAAGTCGATCACCTTCGGGGTGCCCGGCGCCAGCAGCACGTTGCTGGGCTTGAGGTCGCGGTGGATGACCCCCGCGCCGTGGATCGCGGTCAGCGCGGTCGCCACCCCGATGGCCAGGCCGTGCAGGTTCGCCGGGGTCAGCGGCCCGCGCAGCTGCACGACGCTGGACAGGCTCGGGCCGTCCACGTACTCGACCACCAGGTACGGCGACTCGTGGTCGGGGTCGGCGTCGAGCACCTCGGCGGTGCAGAACGGCGGCACCTGCTTGGCCCGCTCGACCTCGCTGCGGAAGCGCTGCCGGAACTCGGGCTCCCCGGCCAGGTCGGCCCGGATCACCTTGACCGCGACGATGGTGTCCTTCGGGTCCCGCGCCAGGTATACGCTGCCCATGCCGCCCTCGCCGAGCCGGCCGAGCAGCGTGTACCCGCCGAGTTCACGCGGATCCGTGGACCGCAGCGGCCGTGATGCGTCGGCGCCGACCATGGTGGGCTGGTCTCCCGTTCTCTCCGCCCGGCCGGGCGCGACCTGCCGCCGCGTCCTGACCGGACCCTCCCCACGAGTTCAGGCGACATACTGCCATCTCGCGGTCGCCGCCTGTGACCCTGGCGGATAACGAAACGCGCAAGGGGGCGCGGGAGGTTGGTCAGCCCGTGATACGGGTCAGAATCAGATCGTGGACATGGTGGCTCTTCTCGTCACCGCGGAACTCCATCTCGTACACGTGCGTGCCGACGTTGATGGCGATCGCTCCGGTGGAGAAGAACTGCCCCGCCCAGGACTTGTTGCTGACCACGCTCACGCTGGTGATCTTGTTGTACGGGATGCTGGTGATCGCGGTCTTCTTGCCCACGAAGGACTTGTCCTGAATGATCACCCGCCGGTCGGTCAGCCCGATGAAGCCGGTGCCCGCGCCGATGGCGTCGTACACGGCGATCACCTGCTCGCCGGGCAGCAGGCCGCTCTGGATCTGCTGCAGCTGCTCCTTGCGGTCGTACGCGATGCTCGTCGTCATGGCCACGACGCTAGATCGGCCGTGCAAACCACCTGCTCCGGCCGATCCGCGTCCTGGCAGCGGGACTACTCCCGGCTCAGCGTCCACACCCCGTTGGTGTCGATCACCACGACCACGGTGCCGTGCGGCAGCACCGTCTCCCCGGTGAAGTCGCCCTCCTGGCTGATCAGCGTCGCGCTGTCCGAGCCGATCGCCTGCACCGTGAACTTGCCCTTGCCGCGGTGGTCGAACGCGACCCGGGTGGAGTCGGCCGCGCTGCGCGGGATCAGCAGCACGTCCGCGCCCACCCCGGAGGCGGTGCCGCTCCACGTCGGCGACGCGGCGAGCGGGCGCACCACCATCCGCCAGCCGCCGTCGGCCTGGATGCTCACCGCGGCGGGCCGGATCTCGCCCAGGTCCAGCGGCCGTACGCCCTCGTAGCTGTCGGTGGTGGAGACCAGCGTCTGGATCTCCTGGCCGTCGGCCTTGACCGTGCGCACCACGAAGTCGCCCGCCCCGGCATAGGTCAGCGCCACCGTGTGGAAGGTGTCGCCCAGCTCGACCGGCACGGTCTGCGGCCCGGTCCCCTCGAAGACCTGGTCCTGCGGTTGCGCCGGGGCGGCCTGCCGGGTCGGCGACGGCACCGGACGCCCCTGCGCCTCCTGCGTGGGTGCTGTCCCACCCGGAGTCTGCACCGTGGTGGCGCCCGGTTCGGCCACGCCCGCGGGGGTGGCGCCGGGCCGCAGGGCGAGGAAACCGCCGATGCCCAGCACCGAGCAGAGCAGCAGGCCCGCCGCGCCGCCCAGGGCCCACGCCCACCACGGGCGCGGTGACACCGGCGCGGCATGCGCGGGCACGTGCGGCCCCGCGTGCGCGGGCGTGTGCGGGGCGGCCGCCGGACCGCCGGCGGCTATGGCGAACCCGGCGGAGCTCGTCATCGCGGGCTCCGGCACCGGGTCGTACACGGGTGCCGGGGTCACCGGCTCGGCCTGCGGAACCTCCGCCGCCGGCGTGGACGGCGGGTCGGCCGGCGCGGCGGCCGGGTCGGTCACCAGGTCGGTCACCGGCTCGGGAACGGCCTCGCCGGACGCGGCCCAGGCCGGCTCGGCCGATCCGGCCGGCTCCGGGGACCACGCGGGCTCCACTCGCTCGTCGCGCCAGGCGGGCGCGGCGTCCGGGAGGACGCCGGGTGCGGGCTCCACCGGCACGCCGACCTGCTCGGCGGCGGCGGCGAAGACCGGCGTGTCGACCGCCGCCACCGGCTCGGCGGCGAGCACCGGCGCTGCGGCAGGCCCGGCCGTCACCGGCTCGGCCGCCTGCGAGGCGAACTCCGGTGCGGCGCCGTGCACGGTCGCCACGGGTTCGATGTTGTGCACGTCCGCCACCGGCTCGGTGCTGTGTGTGACCGCCACGGGCTCGGTGCTGTGTGTGACCGCCACGGGCTCGGCGCCGTGCGCGACCGCCATGGGCTCGATGCCGGGCAGGGCCGCCACGTGCTCGGTGCTGTGCGCCGGTGCTGCCTGCTCGGCCGCGTGCGGCTCGGCGACCTGCGAGGCGAACACCGGTTCAGCGGTGCGCGTCGGCGTTACCGGGTCGATCGTGTGACGGAGCGTCACCGGGTCGGCGGTGTGCACGAGCGTGGCCGGGTCGATCGTGTGACTGAGCGTCACCGGTTCGGTGGTGCGCGCGGACGTCACCGGGTCGGCGACGGACGTGCCGGGAGGCGGCCATCCGGTGGCCTGCGCTGCGGAGAGCGCCGGCTCGGCGACGGGAGTCCCCGCTGGTGACGGCTGCGCCGCGGAGTCCAGGTCCGGCGACGCGGGCTCGGCGGAGACCGTCGGCTGCGCGTCCGCGGCGTGCGCCGCCGCCGCGGCGGCGAGCGTTGGAACCGCGTCGGCCACCGGTTCGGCGGCGGACGGGGCCGATAACTGGTCGGCGTTCGTGGAGATCACCGCATCGGCGGCGTGGACCGTCGTGGCGGCGACCTCGTCCCCGGCCGCCGGCGCGGCCTCGGCCGCCCAGACCGGCGTGATCTCGGGCGCCGCGTCGCCGAACGGCACGCCTGCCACCGGCAGCTCAGGTCCGAGCTGCTCGCCGAGCGGCACGCCCGCCACCGGCTGCTCGGCTCCGAGCTGCTCGCCGTGCTCGCGCACGAAGTCGTCGACGCTGGTCAGCGGACCTGCCGCGAAGCCGTCCTCATCGGTCAGCTCGAACAGCAGCGTGGGGTCGTCAGCGCCGTCGGGGATCCAGAACTGCCAGTCCTCGGGCGCCTGGGGCCAGCTCGGGTCGGGCCGCCACCCGGCCGGAGGCGTCCAGTCCTCCGGCGGCGTCGGCCATCCCGGTGGCGAGTGGTATTTCCAGCCCATGCCGAACCCCCGTCGTGCTCACCGCGCCTGCACTGCCGTTACCGGGGGTGACCTGATCATACGTGCCCGGTGCGGGCCGCGTGGGTGATCCACAGACGACGGCCTTGTCCGGCCGTGGCCTCCTCTGATGTCATACGGTGCACCGATCGACACACTGCTCTGCCGCGGAGGCCACGTTGGCGCGTACGAGGGAGCCGGGCCGGGCATACCGGGACCGGCTGGTCAGAATCCTTGCCCGCGGGCCGCGCAGCCCCTCGGAGCTGGGCCTGCGGGCCTGGCTGCGGGTCGCCCGCCGGACGGTGGTGGAGCTGCTCGGCGACGAGCTGGCCGACCGGGCCGCGGCGCTGACCTACTACAGCGTGCTGTCGATCATCCCGGGGCTGCTGGTGCTGGTGGCCGGGGTCGGCCTGTTCGGCCAGGCGACCAGCGAGGCGGTCGCGGAGAACCTCAGCGAGCTGACACCGCCGCCGGCCCGGCACGCGGTGCTCGACATCATCGACAACCTGCGCTACGACCAGCGGGCGGCGGGTATCGCGGCCGCGGTCGGCCTGGCCATCGCGTTCTGGTCGTCGACGAGCTACATCGGCGGGTTCATGCGGGCCGCCAACGTCATCTACCGGGTGCCGGAGGGCCGGCCGCTGTGGAAGACGGTGCCGGTGCAGCTGTTCGTCACCGCGGTCACCGGCGTGTCGCTGGCGGCGAGCGCGCTGGCCGTGGTGCTCAGCGGGCGGGTGGCCACCAGCGTGGCGCAGGCCTTCGGGGTGCAGGACACCACGGTGAAGGTGTTCGACGCGGTGAAGTGGCCGGTGCTGGTCGTGGTGATCAACATGCTGCTGGCACTGCTCTACTGGGCGGCGCCGAACGCGCGGCAGGGCGGGTTCCGCTGGATCACGCCGGGCACGATGGTGGCGATGCTGAGCTGGATCGCGGTGTCGGCCGGGTTCGCCTACTACATCGCCACGTTCGACTCGTACAACAAGACCTACGGCGCGCTCGGCGGCGTCATCATCTTCCTGGTCTGGCTGTGGCTGACCAACGTGGCGGTGCTGCTGGGCGCGAAGTTCGACGCGGAGTTGAGCCGGGCGCGCGCCATCGCGGCCGGGCTGCCGCCCGACGCCGAGCCGTACCTGCCGCTGCGCGACGTGCCCAAGCAGGAGCCGGTCGACGTGGACCGGCTGCTGCCCGCGGCACCGGAGGAGGAACGGCCCGGCGCGGGCGGCGACTGATCAGGCCAGTGCCCGCTCGACGGCGCCGACCAGCTCGGCCGACTCCGGGGTGACCTGCGGGCGGAGCCGCGCCACGACCGTGCCCGAGCGGTCGACCAGGAACTTCTCGAAGTTCCACGTCACGTCGCCGGCCTCGCCGTCGGCGTCGGCGGTCTGCGTGAGCAGGTCGTAGAGGGGGTGCCGGCCCGCGCCGTTGACCTCTGCCTTCTCCGTCAGCGGGAAGGTGACGCCGTAGTTGACGTCGCAGAACTCGGCGATCTCGTCGGCGGTGCCCGGCTCCTGCCCGCCGAACTGGTTGCACGGCACGCCGAGCACGACCAGGCCCCGCTCGCCGTAGGTCTCGGCGAGCTTCTGCAGGCCGTTGTACTGCGGGGTGAGCCCGCAGCGCGAGGCGACGTTGACGATGAGCACGGCCCGGCCGCGGTACTGCGCGAGGTCGGCGTCGGCGCCCTGCAGCGTCTTGATCTGTACGTCGTAGATGCTCATGGTGGCCAACCTTAGCCGCCGGGCAGGGGCGGTCCGCAGGTCGACACCGATCATCCGATGCCGGACCCGCCCATCGATCCGCGAAGACCACTCAAAGCGGCTATTCCTATAGATATCCCTATCAATAGGATTTAGGTATGCGATGTGAGGTCTGCGCTCTGGAGAACGACGCCTCCACCCGTGCGTGCGCGGGCTGCGGCAGCCCCCTCGCATCGGTCGGCCACACCCCACCCGTCGTGCCGTTCGCCGAGGGTGGGGCCGGTGTCCCGTGGTCGGACGGTCCGCGCGCGGCGCAGCCTGAGTGGATGCCGGGACCGCAGGCACACTCTGACGGACAGCCCGTGCCTTCGGCCGCGCCCGACCCGCAGGGCGCCATCCCGCCTCAGCCGGTCTTCCCGCCTCAGCCGGTCTTCCCGCCTCAGCCGGTCTTCCCACCGCCTCCGCTGGTTCCGCCGCAACCTGCCTTCCCACCGCCGCCGCTGGTTCCGTCGCAGCCTGGGTACCCGTCGCAGCCCGGGTACTTGTCGCAGCCCGCCCCGGCGGTCCGTCGCACGGCGTGGGGCTGGCCGCTGGTGCTTGCGGCGTTGATCCTCGCCGGCGGCGGTGTGGCCGCGAGCCTGCTGCTCAGGGACGGCACGCCCGGCACCGCCGACCTGGCGACCGGCCCGACCACGCCCGTCGCGGTCGAGACGTCGGCGGGCCCGCCCGCTCCCGTCGCGCCCGTGGACGTCGCGACGGAGCAGGCGGGAGCGCTCGACCGGCTGCTCGACGCGAGCGTCGTCAGCCGCGGCAAGCTCGGCTCGGCGATCAGCCGGGTCGAGGGCTGCTCCGGGCTGGCCGGGGCGATCGACGACCTGGGGGTGGTCGGCGACGAGCGGCGCAGCCAGCTCCAGCAGCTCGCCGTGCTGGACCTGTCGGCGCTGGCCGACGGCGAGCGGCTGCGCGCCACACTGGCCCGGGCGCTGCAGCAGTCCCTGTACGCCGACGAGAGTTTCGTCAGCTGGGCACGGTACGTCGCGAACAGCGGCTGCCCCGGCGGCTCCGCGCCGCACAACCCGGCCTATGCCGACGGGCAGGCGTACTCCACGGCGGCCGGCACGGCGAAGAACGCCTTCATCGCCCTCTGGAACCCGGTCGCCATCCGGTTCGGCCTGCCGGCACGGTCACGGGACACCATCTGACGGGCCGCCCGTCCGGTGCCGTGGGCACGATCTGCCACCATGTCCGTCATGACGAGCATCGAGCCGGATCAGGATGTGAGCCCGGCTTCCCGGGCCGCCCGCGCCGCGGGCTGCGCCTTCTTGTCCCTGGCGGTGTGGATGGGCATCGCCTACCTGCTGATCCAGCTGCGCGACTGCCAGAGCGAGGGCTTCCAGTGCCTGGGCGATGCGCTCGGCATCATGTTCCTGTGCCTGCTCGGCGCGATGGCGACCATGTGGCCGCTGCTACGGCTCGTGCGGGTGCGGCCGGCCTGGCCGGTGGCGCTGGCCGGGCCGGGCGTGCTGGCGCTGCTGGCCTTCGGCTGGCTCGTCCGGGGCTTCCTGAACTCGCCGCAGCTGTGGGTGGTCGCGGTCATGGTCGCGTACGCCGTCGGCGCCGTCCTCGTCGACCGCGCGGTCGCCGCGCGGGTCCGCTGGATCGTGCTGGGTGTGCTGGTGGCGCTGGTGGTGGCGCAGCTCGTGGCCTGGACGGTGGGCCGGATCGGGGCCTGATCGTCCGTTCAGGTTACTTCGCAGTAGGCTTCGGTCATGCGTGATGCGGTGATCATCGGAGCGGTGCGTACCCCCGTCGGCCGGCGCAACGGCGGACTGTCCGGCGTGCACCCGGTCGACCTGGCCGGCCAGGTGCTGCAGGACCTCGGCGACCGCACCGGGTTCGACCCGGCCGACGTCGAGGACGTGATCCTCGGCTGCGTCTCGCAGACCGGCGAGCAGTCGTGGAACATCGGCCGCAACGCGGTGCTGGCCGCGGGCTGGCCGGAGAGCGTGCCCGGCACCACGCTCGACCGCCAGTGCGGCTCCAGCCAGCAGGCGCTGCACTTCGCCGCCGCGACCGTGCTGTCCGGCCAGGCCGACCTGGTCGTCGCGGCGGGCGTGGAGTCGATGAGCCGGGTGCCGATGGGCTCGTCGGTCGGCGAGCTCGGCGTGCCGTACGGGCCGGAGCTGCGCACCCGCTACGCCGGGGTCGAGGGCTTCGCCGGCGACGCCCCGGTGCCGTTCAACCAGGGCGTCGGTGCCGAGATGATCGCCGCGCGGTGGGGCTTCGGCCGCACCCAGCTCGACGAGTACGCCCTGGCCAGCCACGCCAAGGCGGCGGCCGCGTCAGACGGCGGGCTGTTCGCCGCGGAGATCGTCCCCGTCGGCGACGTGCACGCCGACGAAGGCATCCGCCGCGACACCTCCCTGGACAAGCTCGGCCAGCTCGCGACCCCGTTCAAGGCCGACGGCGTGGTCACCGCGGGCTCCGCGTCGCAGATCTCCGACGGCGCGGCCGCGCTCGCGGTCACCACCTCGCAGTGGGCGGCCGCGCACGGCTTCACGCCGCTGGCCCGGGTGCACACCGCCGTCGTCGCCGGCGACGACCCGGTCGTCATGCTCACCGCGCCCATCCCCGCCACCGCGAAGGCGCTGCGCCGGGCCGGGCTGTCCATCGCCGACATCGGCGCGTACGAGGTGAACGAGGCGTTCGCCCCGGTGCCGCTGGCCTGGCTCGCCGAGACCGGCGCCGACCCGGCCCGGCTCAACCCGCGCGGCGGCGCGATCGCGCTGGGCCACCCGCTGGGCGCCAGCGGCGCGCGGCTGATGACCACGCTGCTGCACCACATGCGCGACAACGGGATCCGCTACGGCCTCCAGACGATGTGCGAGGGCGGCGGCATGGCCAACGCCACCATCGTCGAGCTGCTCTGAGCTGCGCTCGCTGACCGCTGCGCGATCATCGCGGCGCTGGGCGGGCGTGAGCTGAAGTCCCCGGCGCCGCGGCAACGCCATGGCTCCGGTTCGGCTTTGCTCTGCTTACTAATACGCGCGTCGGCATCGCCGACCGGGTCGCCGGGCAGACCACCGGCCTGCTGTCGGGCTTCCCGCTGTACCCGTCCGCCGACCTGGGCTGAGCCCGCGCACCGGGACGGGTAGCCGGTCCGCGCGTCCCGCCACGTCCCGCCCGGCCCGGTGTTGATCGCGAGTTCTGGTCGGGATCTGCAGTCTGGCTACGGATTCTGACCGGAAACAGCGATCATCGGGCGAGGCGTGGGTGCCGCGGTGAGCCGCAGCGTCCCGCCCGTCCCGCCCCGCCTGGTGTTGATCGCGAGTTCTGGTCGGGATCTGCGGTCTGGCTGCGGATTCTGACCAGAGACAGCGATCGGTGCGTATCCGTAAGCAGAGCAAAGCCGAGTCAGAGGTGGATGCTCAGCAGCAGGCCGCCCACGCTCGCGGCGAAGGTGAGCACCGCGGTCACCGTACCGGCGAGCATGAACCGGCCCCACTGGATCTTCAGGCCGGCCGAGGTGCAGCTCTCCGCCCAGATCAGGGTCGCCAGCGAGGCCCACGGCGTGATCAGCGGACCGACGTTGGTGCCGATCAGCAGGCCGAGCAGCTGGTCGTGGTTGGCGACCGGCACCACGGCCTCGCCGGCGAGGTAGACCGGCAGGTTGTTGAGCACGTTCGACAGGACCCCGCCGGCGGCCGCCGCACGGATCACGCCCTCGTCGCCGGGGTCGGTGCCGATGAGCGCGGTCATCCAGTCCGACAGGCCGTGCCGGCCGATGGTGTCCACGACCAGGAACAGGCCGGTCACGAAGACCAGCAGCCGCCAGGGCAGCAGCTTCCAGGACAGCTCCGCCCGCCGCCACACCGCGAACGCGACGACGACCGCGACCGCGCACAGCGGCGCGACCCAGTAGATGCTCAGGCCGGTGATCACCCCGAGGATGAACACGGCGCAGGCCGCCGACCCGGCGATGAACAGGCGCCGGTCCACGGGCTTGACCGGCGCGGGCGGCTCGTAGCGGGCGGGGCTGCGGCGCCAGTAGAACAGCCACAGGCACCCGGCGACCACCAGCAGCGCGCCCAGCTGCGGCAACGCCATGCGGGCGGCGAACTCCAGGGGTGACAGCTGCACCCGGTTCATGGCGAGCAGGTTGGTGAGGTTCGACACGGGCAGCAGCAGGCTCGCCGTGTTGGCGAGCCAGACCGTGGTCATGGCCAGGGGCAGCGCGGGCACGCCGGCCCGCACCGCCGTGGCGAGCATGACCGGGGTGAGCAGCACGGCCGTGGTGTCGAGGTTGAGGAAGATCGTGGTGGCGGCCGCGAAGAGCAGGCACAGCGCGAACAGGGCGAGGTTGCTGCCGCGGGCGGCGATGGTGATGCGGGCCGCGATCACGTCGAAGACCTGCGCGCGGGCGGCCAGCTCGGCGAGGATGATCACCGCGCCGAGGAAGATCAGCAGCGGCAGGATGCGTTCCACGGTCTCCCGCGCGTCGGCGCGGGGCAGCAGCCCCAAGGCCACCGCGAGCACTCCGCCGACCAGCAGGCCGACCCGCACCCAGTCGAGGGCGTCGACCCGGCGCCACCACGGTCTCGGCGGCGCGGGCAGCTCGGCGACGTCAGTGGTCTGGATCATCGTCACCTCGGCGGCGGGGGAGGAGCCGGCCCGGGCGGGCCGGCCGGCCTTGGTGGTCTTCACTGGTCGATCAACACCTTGCCATGCGGTACGCATGTGCGCCGATCCTCGTCTTTGGAGGGATGGCGCACTCGTGCTGGAGATGAAATATTCAGATGGCTTGTGGGGCACGTTATCGCAGCGGGGCCACACGCGTTGACCGAGCCGCGGGGGGCGCAGAAACTCATGACGCAGTCGGCCACGGCCGGGTTGACCGGTGCCGTCCAGCACATGTGCTTCCTCAGCGTCGGCGACCGGATGGTGCTGGCGGTCGCCCGCAACCAGGGTATTGAACTGGTGGACCCGGACACCGGCGGGTCCCTGCGGATCATCGACCCCGACCGGGTCGCCGGCGCGGTGCACCCGCTGCCGTCCGGTCCGGGCGCCACGCTGCTGCTGGCGGGTGGGGTCGACGGCACCGTGCGCTGCTACGACCCGGCCACCGGCGCGCTGGTCAGCAGCCGCCGGCTGGGCCCCGGCGGGGTCAAGGACCTCGACGAGTTCGGCGAGAACGGCGCGCGCGCCGTGGTCGCCGTGCTCGACAGCGGGGTGTACCTGTGGCACCTGGAGGCCGACGAGGTCACCCGGCTGCCCGACCCGCCCGACAGCGACCCCGCCCGGCTCTACCGCACCTGCGCCTACCGCGCCGCCGCCACCCAGTGGGTGACCTGCGCGTACACCGACGGCCAGCTGGCCACCTGGGACCTGGGCCGGGGCACCTCGGCCCTGCAGCGCGCCCACGACGGCCCGATCTGGTCGCTGATCGTCACCGCGGACGGCGAGGACGGCGACACCCCGATCGTGGTCAGCGGCGGCGCCGACCGCCACATGCGGGCCTGGCGGGTCGGCGGCGCCGAGCTGGTGCCGCGCGAGGCGTTCACCGCCGACGGCACCATCCGCCGGCTCGGCCACGTCTCCGACCAACGGACCACGATGCTGATCACCGCCTCGGCCAGCGGCGCGGTCGCGCTGTGGCGGCTGGACGGCTCGCGCGACCGGCCCGAGTTCAAGGTCGACCACCACTCGGGCGAGGTGTGGGCGCTGGCCTGCCTGACCACCGACGACGGCGTGGTGATCGCCTCCGGCGACATGAACGGCCAGCTCAAGATCAAGCGGTTGAGCACCGCGCTGCTGACAGCCGAGTCGTCGCGGGTGGTGTACCGCAGCGAGACCACCATCTGGGCGCTCACGCACGGCGAGACCGCCGACGGCACGTACCTCGCCTGTGCCGGGGTGGACCAGGCGGTCAGCGTGATCGACCCCACCCGCGCCCGCGACCCGCTGTTCCTGCGCCGGCACTCCAGCACCGTGCGGGCCCTGGCGGCGGGCGGCGACCCGGACCGGCCCCACCTGGTCAGCGGGGGCGCCGACCACCGCGTGCTCGACTGGGACCCGGCGAGCGGCCGGCTGCGCGCCGAGCTGCCGATGGGCCACGTCGGCGAGGTGTGGGCGCTGGCGACCTACCCGGGGCCGGACGGGCTGATGCTGGTCAGCGGCGGAGCTGACGGCACCGTGCGGACCATCGCGCTCGACCCCGCGCCCGGCACCGTGCCGGTGGCCCGGGTGCTCGCCACGGACTGCGGCGAGGTCAACTCGCTGATCCCGGTGCCCGACGGCGACGACATGCTCGTCGTCGTCGGATCGAGCCGGGGGCTGCGGGCGGTGTCGACCGCGACCGGCGCGGGCCGGCCGCTCGGCCTGCACGCGGTCGGCGTCGCCGCCGGCCTGCAGGACGCGGGCCGCCACCTGGTCGTCTCGGCGCGCCAGGACGGCGTGGTCGAGCTGATCGACCCGATCACCGGGGCCCAGCTCTACCGGATGGGCAGGTCGTACCTCACCGGGCAGGTCAAGGCCCTGCACGGCGTCGACGTGCAGGGCACGGTGTTCGTCCTCGGCGCGTGCGACGACGGGCACGTGCTGGTCTGGCACGTCGACGGGACGCTGGTCGGCACGCCGGCCCGGGTCAACACGGCGGGCATCCCCGCGATCGACGTCGTGGAGATCGCGCCGCAGGCGAGCACGGTCGGCCGGCGCGCCGCGATGATCACCGGCGGCCAGGACGGCCACGTCCGGCTGTGGCCGGTGACCGCCGACAGCCCGCTGCGCTCCGGCGGCTCGGTCGGCCGCGGCGTGAAGCCGGCCTCGATCCTGCTGCAGGACCAGCCCAGCCATGACGACCATCTGGCCCGCGACCCGCTGGTCGAGACCCTGTTCGACGCGCTCACCGCCGAGGAGACCCGGCCGCCGGTCGTCGTCGGCGTGCACGCGCCCTGGGGTCAGGGTAAGTCGAGCCTGCTGCGCCAGCTGCGGGTGCGCATCGACCCCTGGTCGGCGGACCTGGACGCGAACACCAACTCCCGGCCGGACAAGGCGCCCACGCACACGCTCGCGGCGCTGCCGCGCGAGCCGCGGTGGTGGCAGTTCCGGCGGCGGTCCCGGCCGCCCCGGGTGCGCCTGCGGCTGACCCGCGCCTGGGCGTGGAGCCAGATCCAGCGCTCGGGCGACCACGACGCGCCGCTGGCGTACGAGATGACGACGCTGCGCCCGCGCGACGGCCGCCCCGCGCCGATCACCGTGTGGTTCAACCCCTGGATGTACGAGCGCACCGACCAGATCTGGGCCGGGCTCACCCGCGAGATCCTCATCGCGGTCACCGAGCGGCTGGCCAAGGCCGAGCGCGAGCGGCTCTGGTTCGACCTCAACCTGCGCCGCACCGACCCGACCGCGATGCGCAAGCGGATCATCGCCAGCTACATCCCGCGCTCGCTGGCGGGCCTGCTCACCGGCGGCCTGCTGCTGTTCACCGCGGCCGTGGCGGTGGTCTCGATGGGCGTCACCGCGATCAACAGCCCGAGCGTCGCCGCCTTCCTCGGCCCCACCACCCTGATCATGCTGGCTGTGCTGGGCACCATCGCGCAGCTGACCAGCGGCTCGTTCAAGCACATCCACGGCTGGGTGGCCCCGGACGAGCTGAACAGCACCGCGGGCCCCGAGCACGCCTGGAAGGGCACCAGCGACCCGCTGACCTCCACCGACCGCGGCTACCTCTACATGCTGCAGCACGACGTCGGCAGCGTGGTCAAGCTGGCCACCGCCAACAACCCGCTCTACGTGTTCATCGACGACCTCGACCGGTGCGGGCCGGAGATCGTCGCCGACACCATCGAGGCCATCAACCTCTTCCTGAACAAGGCGTTCGGGCAGTGCGTGTTCGTGGTGGCGCTCGATCCGGCGACGGTGGCGGCGCACCTGGAGACCGCGTTCGCCGGCATCAACGACCGCGCCCGCGACGATCCGCCGAGCTTCGGCCACCTGCGCCACACCGGGTGGCGGTTCATGGAGAAGATCATCGACCTGCCGATCCGCCTGCCCCGGGTGCCCGACGTGGCGCTCAGCCAGTACCTGGACCGGCTGCTCGAACGCGGCTCCGGCAACGCGATGTCACCGGCCGAACCCGCCGCCCCGGACGCGCAGCGGGTGCCCAGGCCGCGCACGCCGGCGGGGGAGACCGCCGCAGCCGCCGCGGCGCCCGCGGCGGCGCCCGCCACCGACGCGCCGACCACGGTCGAGGTCGTCCTCATGCCCAGCAGCGGCACGCCCGACGCGGTCGCGGTGGTGTCCGATCTGGAGACGCTGGCGGAGGTACGCGACGCGCTGCGCAGCGCGGTCCTCAGCCTGCCCAGCCGCAACCCCCGCCAGACCAAGGCCTTCGTCAACCTGTGGCGCTTCTACATGGTGCTGGAGCACCGCAGCGGCCAGTTCAGCACCAGCCGGCTGGCCATCGAGCGGCACAGCATCGAGATGGCGCGGCTGGTCGAGCTGATGGTCCGCTGGCCGTTCCTGCTGGACCTGCTCGGCGAGCAGGCGGTCGAGGGCGACTCCCAGTCGCCGCTCGTGCTGGACCTGCTGGTCGAGGCGTGCGAGGACGACCCGGCGTGGGCGGCGGCGGTCGCCGCGACCAGGCTGGACCCCGCGGACCGGTCCGTGGTCGCGCTGCGCCAGCTGCTGGCCCAGGCCCGGCCGCACAAGCACGTCTTCCTGCCGATCGCGCACCGCTACCTCTGACGCGCGGACCCGGTCGCCAAACCGCTGGCGCGGGCGGCCGGGTCGCGCTACAACACGAGCATGGCTGTGACACCGTTCGATCCGCGGCTCGCCCTGCGGGAGCAGCTCGCCTGCTGGCACGCGGTGGCGTCGGCCGCCGACCGCCACGACGACCCGGGCCACCCGGACCTGCCGCCGGCGGTGCGCACCGCGGCACTGGTGACGCCGCACCCGGACGGCCGGATGCTGCGCTGGCTGGCGTGCGCCGACGGTGAGCCGGTGGGGCTCGCCGAGCTGTTCCTGTCCGACCGGGAGAACCTCGGCTGGGGCTTCGGCTCGGTGTCCGCCCGCCCGGACCGCCGCCGCGCCGGGCACGGCACGGCGCTGCTGGCCGCGGTACGCGAGGCGACCGCGCGCGACGGCCGCGACACCCTCGTGCTCGACGCGGCCGCGGACACACCCGGTGCCGCCTGGGCCGCGGCAGCGGGCGCGCGACGGGTGCAGCGGCTGTGGGAGTCCGAGGTGGACCTGTGCACCGCCGCCCCGGTCGACGTCGCGGCACCGCCCGGCTACCGGCTGGAACGCTGGCGTGACGGCGTGCCCGACGCGCTGCTGGCGTCGTACGCCGCGGCCACCGACGCGATGGCGGACTCGCCCGACGGCGGGCTGGGCTACCTGTCCGCGCCGAACTCGCCGGAGCACGTGCGGGCGGTCGAACGCCGCGCCCGCGCGGCCGGGCTCGAACGCCGGGTCGTCGCCGCCGTGCACGAGGCCGACGGCACGGTGGCCGGGCTCACCGTGCTGGAGATCCCGCTGCTCGCCCCGGAGCTGGCCCACCAGGACGACACCGTGGTGGTGCCGGCGCACCGCGGCCACGGCCTCGGCCTGTGGGTGAAGGCGGAGATGCTGCGCTGGCTGGCGGCCGACGGCGGCGCGGTGCGGCGCATCCGCACCACCACCGAACCGTCCAACGAGCACATGCTGCGCATCAACGAGCGGCTCGGCTTCCGCCGCAGCCGCGTGCTGGAGCAGTGGACGCTGCCCGTCTGAGACGACTCAGGGGTGCGCGCCTCGCGGCACGCACCCCTGAGAGGACGGTCAGGTCAGCGCTGACCGCCGCCGCCCTTGTCCTGCTTCCAGGACCAGGGACCGGGCAGGTCCACCCGGTGCGCGCGGGTTCGGGAGTTCCACGACCAGCGGCCGATACGCAGACTCCATGAGGACAGGCCGCCCTGGGTGAAGTTCAGGCGCAGGGGGCCGAGTTTCCAGGTCTTCCGGAACAGCAGGCTCATGGACCCCATGTAACCGCAACCGCGCCACTCAAAACGTGGTGCCGCGTGCCAACAACGCGTCGCGGTCGATCGGGTCCACTTCGGTCGCCGCGACCGTGCACGCGTGCGCGCCCGCGATCGCGCCGAGCCGCGCGCACTCGTCCGGGTCGCGGCCGTCGAGCAGGCCGAACAGGAACCCGGCGGCGAACGCGTCGCCCGCGCCGTTGGAGTCGCGCACCGGCCGCGGCGGCGTCACCGCGGCGAACCGGCGTACCCCGCCGTCGGCGCGGGTGAGCAGGTAGCCGCCGCGGGCGCCGTCGGTCGCGACGACGGTGTGCGCCCGGCCGAGCCCGAGCACGCCGCGCATCACCGCCTCGGGGTCGGCCAGCGCGGTGGCCGACAGGAACACCACGTCGGCCGCGGCGGCGAACTGCGCGTGGTACGGGTTGTGCCCGTCCCAGTCGTGCAGGTCGGTGGAGACGGTCGTGCCGAGCCCGGCGAGCTGCTCCAGCGCGTACGCCCCCGGATGGGTGATGCACACGTGCACGTGCCGGCAGCCGTCGGCCAGCTCCGCCAGCAGCGCCTCGGGGAAGCGGTCATGCTCCCCGCCGCGGCTGACGTCGTACAGCGACAGCCGCCGCCCGTCCGGGCCGACCAGGTTGACCGCCCGCTTGGTGCCGGCGGCCGTGGCCAGGGCGGTGAACCGGCTGCCCGAGCGGTGGTGCAGGTCGCGGACCAGGGCGCCCTCGGGGTCCTCGCCGAGTACGTCGAGCAGGTGCGTGCGCAGGCCCAGGGCGTGCAGGCCGAGCGTGACGTTGTCGCCGGTGTGCCCGGCCCGGGTGGTGATCGCCGGGACCGGGTAGCTGTCGGCGTACGGCAGCGGCAGCTGCGGGACGTCGACGATGGTGTCGACGCCCGCCCCGCCGAGCACGAGGACGTCGAGGGGACCGTGATGAGCAACACGCATGTCGCGGCGCCTTCCTGGGTAGGTGAGTCGACGTTTCAGCCCGCGCGGGCCGCATCCGCTGCGGGGTCCGCCGAGGTCGCGACAGGTGTAGCGCTGATCATCACCGGGACCGCCCGCCGGCGTCAAGGCGCGGTGCGTGCCGCGCGCGCCTGGCGGGGGTTCACTAGGCTGCTGTTTTGTGCCCCGGGCCGCCGCCCGGGGTCCGATGGGGAGGGAAGACACGTGAGAGTACGTCGTTTCGCAGTGGCGGTGGCCGGTCTGGCCACGATCGCGGCGCTGGCCGCCTGCCAGGAGACCCCGGCTGAGACGCCGGGCACCGGCGCGTCCGCCAGCGCCTCCGCGCAGACCCAGGCCTCGGCGTCCGACGCCCTGGCGAAGGCCTCGACCAAGCTGCGCGAGACCACCGCCAAGATGACCATGTCGATGACCGGCACCGCCGAGATGAAGGTCACCGGCAGCATCGACGGCCCGAAGAAGGCCTCGGCGATGGTGATGCAGGTCGGCGTCATGGGCCAGAACCTCAACATGGAGACGATCCAGCTCGGCGACGAGCTGTGGCTCAAGGCCGCGGGCGTGCCCGGCATGCCGGCCGACTGGATGCACGTCGACATCGCCAAGCTCGGCGCCGAGAGCACGCTGAAGAAGCAGATGCAGGACCCGTCGTACACGGAGAACCTGCTGCGCAGCGCCGCCGCCGTGGAGTGGGACGGCACCAACAAGGTCAAGGGCACCATCGACATGACCAAGTCGCCGACGATGAACGCGGCCGCCGCCGCGGCGCTGGGCGCCAACGCGGGCGCGGTGCCGTTCGAGGCCACCCTCGACGACCAGGGCCGCCTGCTGACCATGACCGTCAAGGTCGGCCAGGCCATCCCGCAGGCGGGCGTCGGCGACATGACCGTCGCCTACAGCAACTACGGCGAGGCGGTCACCATCGCCAAGCCGACCGGCAAGATCGTCGAGGCCCCCGCCGCCATCCTGGGCGCCCTCTGACCGCACGCCGTCGGCGCGGGCCGCTCGGGGACGACCCGAGCGCGGACCGGACGGCCGGGCAGCCCCGCTGACCCGTCCCGCGTGACACTGTGATCGGAAACGCCCCACCGCACCGGCGGTGGGGCGTTTTCCGTGCGGCGGCCCGGGTACCGGTGGGAACGTTGATCCGTTACCACCCTCGTGGAGGTCGCCCGCCCATGGATGCCGAGCAGCTGGTCCGGGCCGCCATCGTGGTGACCGCGGCACTGCTGACCGCGATCGTCGCCGGATGGCTGTTCCGGTTCGCCGTGCGCAGGCTCGGCCGCCGCCGGCGCTACCAGCGGTTCCTGGAGCAGCTGAGCCGGACTTGCCGGTGGCCGTTCCGGGCGGTCCTGGTCGTGGTGGCGCTGGTCATCGCGCTGCCGTTCACCGCGCTCACCGGCGCGGCCCGCGAGATGGTGCACCACGGGCTGATCATCGCGCTGATCGGGGCGTCGGCCTGGCTCACCGTGCGGGTGCTGTTCGTGCTGGAGGACGCCGCCTTCCGGCGGCTGCCGATGGACGTGGCCGACAACCGGCGCATGCGCCGGGCCCGCACCCGCATCGGCATGCTGCGCCGGCTCACCGCCGTCACCGTCACCGTGCTGGCCATCGCGTCGATCCTGATGACGTTCGCGCCGCTGCGCACCCTGGGCGCCTCGCTGCTGGCCTCGGCGGGCCTGGCCGGTGTCGTCGCGGCGCTGGCGGCGCACGCGACGCTGGCGCACATCTTCGCCGGGTTGCAGCTCGCCTTCACCGACGAGCTGCACATCGACGACGTCGTGGTGGTCGAGGGGGAGTGGGGCCGCATCGAGGAGCTGCGGCTGACCTACGTGGTGGTGCGGCTGTGGGACGAGCGGCGGCTGGTGCTGCCCACGACGTACTTCACCACCACGCCGTTCCAGCACTGGACCCGCAACGAGTCCCGGGTGCTCGGCGCGGCGGTGCTGCACCTGGACCACCGCATGCCGGTCGACGCGCTGCGCGCCGAGGCCGAGAAGGTCGTCGCCGCCTCGGTGCACTGGGACCGGCGCGACTGGGTGCTCCAGGTGGTCGACACGACCGAGACCACGATGGTGGTGCGCGTGCTGGCGTCGGCGATCGACGCGCAGCACGCGTACGACCTGCGCTGCGAGATCCGGGAGAAGCTCATCGCGTTCGTGCGCGAGCACCACCCGGAGGGCCTGCCGCAGACCCGGGTGCTGCTCTCGCCGCCGTCGGCCGACGGTCAGTAGCGCACGCTGACGCGCCGCTGCTGCGCGTCGACGCGGGCGGTGCCGCCGATCGGCAGGATCTGCTGCGGGTCGGTGTGCCCGATGTCGAGGTCGAAGACGAGCACGGCGTCCGGAGCGTACGCCGCCACGGCCCGCTCGACCGCCGCCCGCTGCGCGGCCCGGTACGCCGCCTTCTGCTCGGGCGGGTTGGGCCGGTCGAAGTTCCACGCCTTGGCCCGGCCGACCAGCACCGCCGCGAACCGGCCCAGCATGCCGCGCTCGCCCATGCTGCGCAGCGTGTAGTACACGTCGTCGGCGCTCGGCATGTCCTCGGAGGTCTCCAGCACCAGCACGTGCCCCTCGAAGCGCTCCGGCGGCGCGACGAGGTCCGCCTGCAGCAGCCACGACAGGATCTCCAGGCAGCCGCCCCACAGTGGGCCCTCGACCACCCGGCGTGCGCCCGTCCACGTCCAGCCGGCGGCGGGCCACATCGGCGGCTCGGTGCCGCGCAGCGTGTCGTCGGCCCAGTCGTGCGGCTCGTCGCCGTAGTCGGGTGACGGCGTCAGGTCGAACCAGCCGGGGGTGAACAGGGCCGCGCGCAGGCTCTGCTCGGTCAGCGGGTGCATCCGGCCGGGCCGGGCCAGCGAGGTCATCACCGCGCCGCCGTGGTAGCCGACGACGCCGAGCCCGAACAGGTGGTGGAGCAGGTTGGTGTTGTCGGAGAAGCCGAAGAACGGCTTGGGGTTGGCGCGGATCACGTCGTCGTCGAGGTGGCGCAGCACGGTGATCTGGTCGTCGCCGCCGATGCTCGCCATGATCGCGGTGACGGCCGGGTCGGCGAACGCCGCGGTGACGTCACGGGCGCGCTCGCGGGGGTCGGCGCCCATCACCCGGGTGGTCGGGAACTCCACCGGCACCAGGCCGAACCCGTCGCGCAGCCGGGCCAGGCCCTGCTCGTACACCCCGGGAAAGATCGCCGGCAGGCCGGCGGAGGGGGACAGGACCGCGATGCGGTCGCCGGGTCGGGGCTTGGGCGGGTAGATCATGTCGGCCATGGGCGGAACCTAACCGAAACGCGCGGCCGGGGCATCCGGATTCAGTCGAGCAGGCCCTGCTCCTCGGCGCGGGTGATGGCGTCGGCCAGCACGTCGAGGTCGACCACGGCCTCCCGGATGGCCGCGGCCACCTCGGCCAGCGGCTCGGGGTCGCCCGCGCGCACCGAGAACAGGTCCGCCTCGGAGTCGAACTCCACCTGGTCGAGCACCTCCGGCGCGCGGTCGGCCAGCAGCACCTGCACCACGCCCTCCCAGGCGTAGCCGTTGCCGAGCCAGCCCTGCTCGTCGAAGATGTCCACATAGTCGTCGAACTCGTCGAAGGTCAGGCTGTACTCACCGGAGTCGTGTTCGACCAGCCTGCCGGGGTCGAAGTCGGGGTCACGCGCCATGTCCGCGAGCATAAAGCCAGGGATGCGCCGCCGCTGTTTCGCCGAAAGGGTGACTCGGGCTCGGCCGAACGGCGAAAAACGCGCCGTTGGTGACGCGGCCGCCCGCGGCGCCACCGGCGCGGCGCCCGGGATGGATCCCTGCCGGGCGAATTCCGCCGGTGTGACCAGGCAGAAGCGAGCGGGCGGTGAATCGGCGGTTCGCCCATCTGTGCGACCGCGCGAGAACATGGCAGGCTTCTTCATCGTGACGATGGTCAGGCAGTGGCAGCGGGTCTCGGCGTACGGGTTGGCGCGCGAGGGCGACACCGTGCTGCTCGTGCAGATCGGCCGCAGCGCCCACGGGGACCTCGGCAAGTGGATGCCGCCGGGCGGCACCATCGAGCACGGCGAGCACCCCACGGAGACCGTGGTGCGCGAGTTCGCCGAGACGACCGGCCTGGAGGTCAGGGTCGACGCGCTGCTCGAGGTGGGCTCCGACCACCGCCAGCTCACCGGCGGCATCGACTTCCACGGCGTGTTCATGCTCTACGGCGTCACCGTGCTCGGCGGCGACCTGCGCCCGCAGCCCGACGGCATCATGGTCGAGCCGAGCTGGCACAGCGCGTCCGAACTGGACCAGATCCCGATGCTCGACGCGGTGCGCGACGTGCTGCGCACCGCGCTCAAGAAGTAGGCTCGCCCACCACCTCGCGGCGGGCGGCGCGCAGCGCCTCCGTGGTGCGCGGGGTGCGCCGGGGCAGCGCCAGCTGGGCGTACGCCTCCGCGACCACCTCGTCCTCGGTGCGGTTGAGGCCGTCGCTCTCGATCCACCGGATCAGCGCGACGAGGGCGTCCTGCGGCAGGTCGGCAGCCTTCTCCGCGGCGGGCAGCGCCGGCCGCGGGCCGCTGCGCCCGCGCTGGGACGGCAGCCGCACGGTGACGCCCTCGGCCACCGTGTCCGGCAGCAGCACCTCCGACGACGCCACCGCCATGTCGTACACCGCCCGTGCCTTGGCGATCTCGACCTCGCGCTGGCGCGTCCAGTCGGTCGACCAGATCCGGTGGAAGCGCCAGCCCAGCCGCTCCAGGTGCTGCTGGCGCAGCCGGTCGCGGTCGCGCACGGTCGGCGAGGAGTGGTACGACGGGCCGTCGGCCTCGATCGCCAGCACCTGCCGGTGCGGGTCGTCCGGGTGGGTCGCGGCGAAGTCGATCCGCTGCCCGCCGATGCCGTGCTGCACCACCAGCGGGATCCCTGCGGCGGTGAGCCGGGCCAGCACGTCCGCCTCGAACGGGCTCAGCGCCGGGCCGCCCGTGCCGCCCACCACCTCACGGCGGCCGCCGGAGGCCGCGTACTCCAGGAAGTCGCGCAGCATCACCGCGCCCTCGGCGCGCAGCCGCTGCGGGTCCATGTCCAGGTGGGTGAACGAGCTGACCACGGTCATCCGGCGGCGGGCGCGGGTGATCGCCACGTTGAGCCGCCGGTGGCCGCCCTTGGTGTTGAGCGGCCCGAACCGGTAGAGCATGCGCCCGTCCAGGCCCTTCGGGTAACCGATGGTCAGGATGACCGCGTCGCGCTCGTCGCCCTGCACCCGCTCGATGTTCTTGACGAAGAACGGCTCGTGCCCGTTCTCGGAGAAGTACGGCTCCAGGTCCGGCCGCTGCGCCAGCGCCCGGCGCAGCGCCGCGTCGACCCGCTCGGCGTGGGTGATGCCCATGGTGATGACGCCGAGCGACTCGGCGGGCCGCTGCTGCGCGTGGGCGAGGATCAGCTCCACCACCCGGCGCACCTCGGCGTTGCCGCTCTCGGCCGACGCCTCCGGGTCTGCCTCGCCGCCCACCAGCACGTGGCTGATGCAGTCGGCCGCGTCCGCGCCCGGGAACGTGGTCAGCGCGTTGCCGCTCGGGCTGTACACGTGCCGGTCCGAGAAGGCGATCAGCCGCTCGTCGCGGCTGCGGTAGTGCCAGGCCAGGTGGCGCACCTGCGGCAGCGGCAGGGTGTGCGCGAACGCCTGCAGCAGCGACTCGACGTCGTCGCCGAGCGCGGTGCCGTCGTCGGGCACGCCGTCGCCGTCGACGTCGCCGCGCTGGAAGAAGTTGGTCGGCGGGAGCTGGTGCTCGTCCCCGGCGACGACGACCTGGCGGCCGCGCATGATGGCGGGCACGCCGTCCACCGGCTCGACCTGGCTGGCCTCGTCGAAGATGACCACGTCGAACAGCACCCGCGGCGGCAGCACCTGGCTGACCAGCAGCGGGCTCATCGCCCAGCACGGCTTGAGCGCGGTCAGCGCCTCGCCCGCCTGCTCGAACAGGTGCCGCACCGGCAGGTGGCGGGCCTTCTTCGCGGCCTCGCGGCGCACCAGCTGCTGCTGGTCGGGGAACTCGTCGAGCACCGCCATCAGGTTGCGGGCGGCCAGGTGGCGCACCCGCTGCGCGGCGGCGGTGATGTGCGCGGCGTCGGCGGTGTGGAACTCGGCCACCGCCGCGTGCAGCGCCGCGCCGTGGAACGTGGCCAGGTGCTCGTCACTGAAGCGCAGCTGCTCCAGCACCGAGCTGAGCCAGGCGTGGTCGAACGCGGCGCCCGCGCGGGCGGTGTCGGCGCCGATCCCGCGGGCGGCCAGCGCGTCCAGCAGCCGCCGGGCGCGCCACTCCACCACGGTGGCGGCGAGCTCGTTGCGGCGCGCCGTACGCAGCAGGTCGGCCTGGTCGCCGGCGAGTGCGTCCAGCTCGTGCTGCAGGTCGCCGAGGTCGTCGGCGTCGACCGGCACGTACCCGCGCAGCGGCTCCAGCGCGCCGGTGAACTCGGCGAACGCGGCCAGCGCGGCGGCGGCGCGCGGGTCGGTGCGCGGCGGCTGGCCGTCCAGGCTCACCACCCGCCAGCGGGCCAGCTCGTCGGCCGCGGCGACGGCGGCGGCGTGCAGCTCGGCGGTGCTCGGGCGGCCCGGTGCCAGCCAGTGCGCCCGGATGTCCTTGACCACGCGGCGGCGCTGCAGGAAGCCCATGCCGCCGCGCCGCTCGCCCTCGGCGGTCGCGGCGATCCAGGCGGGCAGGTCGGCGGCGTACGCCTGCGGCCGCAGCCGCCGCAGCGTCACCTCCACATCGGACAGCAGCGCCGCCATCTTGCGCGCCGAGCCCAGCGTCGCCGGTGTGGCCAGGTGCAGCCGCGCGGCGAGCGCGGCCAGCTCCTGCCGGGCCGGGGTCAGCGTCGTCGCGGCCTGGCCCGCCAGCGCGTACGCCAGCTGCGCCGCGGCCCGGTCGGGCACGGTGGACCGGACCCACGGCCCCGGCCCGGCGGCGGGATCGAACGCGCCGAGCTGGGCCAGCTCCACCACGCAGGCGCGCAGCCGCGCGGCGGCCGGGGCGTCCAGCCGCATCAGGTCCTCGCCGGACCACCGCTGCGGGGTCATGTCGTCGGGGGAGACGCCCAGCAGGCGCGACTGCAGCTCGAACACCGACAGCCCCCACGGCTCGTGCCGGGTGTGCAGGGCGGTGTGGTGCCGGGCCAGCGCGGCGCGGGCCTCGGTGAGGCTGCGGTCGGTGTCCTCGGTGGTCGGCCGGGTCTCGTGCCGCGCCCGCTGCAACCGCGCGTCCAGGGCCCGCGCCAGCTCGCGGCGGCTGCCCTGGTCGCCGTGCAGGTTCTGCACCAGGTCGTCCAGGCCGACCTGGTGGAGCCGGTCGAGCACGGCGTCGATGGCGGCCCGCTTCTCCGCCACGAATAGCGCGGTGCGCCCGCGCGCCGCCAGAGCCATGATCATGTTGGCGATGGTCTGGCTCTTGCCGGTCCCCGGCGGGCCCTTGACCACCAGGTGGTGCCCGGCCACGGCCGCGTTGACGGCGTAGCTCTGCGACGAGTCCGCGTCCAGCACGAGGAACTCGTCGTCCGGCGGCACCCGGTCGGGCAGGTCCGGCTCGACCGGCGCCTGCGCATAGAGCTCGCTCAGCGCCCGCGGGTCGCCGGCCAGCGCGGCGATCACCTCGCTGCTCTCCAGCAGCTCGCCGTGCTCGGTGATGTCGGCGACCATCGGCAGCTTCTCGTAGAGGAACGTGCCCGCCAGCAGCTCGGGGGTGACCGTGAAGCCGCGCACGTCCTGCGCCGCCTTGGCCAGCTGCTCGAAGACCGGGGCCGGGTCGTACGGCCCCTCGGGCAGCGCGTCCAGCAGCGCCTCCGGGTCCAGCTCCAGCCGGTGCTCCTTGAACAGCTTGAACAGCAGCACCGGGTTGACCACCGGCTCCGGGTCCACGGTGAGCGCGAACTCGGTCTCGGCCGCCGAGGTGGTGCGCACCGACAGCCGGTGCAGCAGCACCGGCGAGCGCGGGGTGCGCTCGGCCTCGTGCCAGGTGGCGATGCCGCTGGCCAGGTAGCCGACGTCGACGCCGCGCTCCTCGGCCAGCGTGCGCATGCGGGTGCGGATGGTGCGGGTGCGCCGCAGCGCGTCGGCGTGCGCCACCTCGTCGCCGAACAGCTGGCGCAGCGTCACCGTGCGGCCCGCCATCAGCATGGTGAGCGCCTCGGGCCGGGCCGCGTCGAAGCGCAGCGTGCCCGCCTTCAGATCGCGGTAGTAGGCCAGCTGGTTGCGCCCGGAGTCGTCGACCAGGGCGTCGGCCCAGCGCCGGGTGGCGAGGGCGACGTGGGACGGCCGCGGCGCGGTAGAGGCATCCGGCAGTGTCACGGCCCCAACGATGGCAGACGCCCGCACCCCCGGCCAACCCCCGCAGGCGAGGGCGCACACGGCAGGTGAGGCTGCGCGGCCGGCCGCCGGCACGTGTCGCCGCCGTCCGGGGTTCCGCTGGTCGCCAGGCGGCGCCGCAGACACGGGTCGCCGCCGACGCGCGGTGCCCGGCCGCCTCACCACGGCGCTACCCGGCGCACGCCGTCAACTTCTGGGTTGTCGGGTCAACCCAGAAGTTGACCCGGCTGCGCGGCAGTCGTCGGCCCGTGGGTCACAGGTAGCAGCCCGTCGAAGTCTCGGGGGTGGTGGTGACCAGGTCGCGGTCGCCGCGCTGGAGCGCGAACAGCTCGGCCAGCGTGGCACCCGCGGAGCTGAGCCCCACCGTGCTGCCCAGCCAGGCGCTCGCCTGCGCGAACGGCAGCGGGCCCACCTCGATCTGGGCCAGGCAGCGCCCGGGGCGCACCACCGCCGGGTGCAGCCTGCTCAGCGGCTCGTTGGTGGTGAGCCCGACCAGCACGTCGCGGCCCTGCGCGAGCAGCCCGTCGGTCAGGTTCAGCAGGCGCGACAGCGCCTGGCCGCTGGACTGCTTGGCCGCGGCCGAGATCAGCTCGTCGCAGTCCTCGACCAGTAGCAGGCGCCAGCGGCGCTCCTCCTGCTCGTCGTCGCCGATGGCCACCTCCATGAGGTAGCTGGAGTCGTGGAACAGGTTCTCCGGGTCGAGCACGCAGTCGACCTGGCACCACGACGACCACGCCTGCGCCAGCGCGCGCAGCGCGGTGGTCTTGCCGGTGCCGGGCACGCCGTGCAGCAGCAGCAGGCGGCCGGAGATCGACTCGGGGGTGAGCGTCATCAGGCGCTCCAGCGAGTCGGCGACGTCGGCGGCGTAGTTGTCCCGGATCTCGCCCCAGGCGGGGGTGGTGATCGGCCGGGTGCTGCGCTGCGCGCCGCGCTTGGCCGAGTGGTGCCAGAAGCCCATCGGCACGCTGTCGGCGCGCTCCACGTGCTCCTCGCGCGCGCCGCGCGTGGCGTCGTCGAGGATGCGCAGCGCGAGCTCCTCGGTGGTGGCGGTGACGGTGACCTCGGCGACCCCGCCGCGCCAGCGCGCGGCGCGCAGGGTCCAGCCGTCGCCCGCGGCGAGGTGGCTGCGCAGCCCGTCGTCGGTGGCCACCCGCAGCAGGTGTCCCTCCTCCGGCAGCAGGCGCGCGTCCTTGCGTACGCGGGGAAGGCGGGCGGTGTGGGCGTACGGCTGATCGCCCGTGCTGAACGGGGCGAGGATCATCGCGTCGACGATGTCCCGGGGGGTGTCCGCGTCGTCAAGGGTGAGGCTGGTCGGCAGCTGCGGCAGAGTGCCCATGTCTCGATGATCTCGCATTTGGACCTGGGCTCCTAGCAGTTTTTCCAGCCTGCTGCGGCGGTAAGCGCGAACCCGCGCTCAGATTCCCAACTTCGCCCATGGCCCCCAGATCGCGACGGTCATCCCGTGCAGCGCCAGCACGTTGACGAACAGCGTGTGCCCGTCGGGGCTGAACACGCAGCCGGCGAACTCGTCGCGCTGCCGCGACACCCCGGCGCGGTTGGTCAGCCGGTTGAGCGCGATGTCGATCAGCTGCCCGCGCCGGGTGAGCCCGCGTACGTAGTTGTCGTGCTCGCCGTCCTCGCACACGATCAGGGTGCCGCTGGGGCTGGTGGTGACGTTGTCCGGGAAGTCCAGCCCGTCCGGGCCCTGTGCCTGGTACACCAGCCGCAGCACCTCCTCCGCGCAGTGGTACGCCCAGATCTGCCCGCGGCCGTTGCCGAACCCGCCGTCGAAGGGCCCGTCGTGCTCCTCGGGCTCGCCGCCGCCCTGCGTGGAGGTGAAGTACACGACGCCCTGGCGGTAGGTGGAGCCCTCCAGCCGGGAGAACAGCGCCGCACCGCCGTCACGGCCCTGGTCGCTGACGTAGCGCAGCGCCTTGTCCTGCGTCGTCGGCGCGGGGATGCCCTCGGTGTACGGGAACTCCGGCGCCGGGTCGTCGATGTCGACCCACGTCACCGGCAGCACCGTGCCGGGCTGCTGCGCGGCGGCGAGGTCGGCGCGGGGGCTGCCCTTGACCGCGAGCGCCTGCAGCCGCCCGCCGTCGGCGATGCCGCGCCGGTCCGCCCGGAACGGGTCCGGCGGCCGCGGCGGCAGGTACCGGTAGAAGCACGAGGCCGAGCCGAAGTTGTCCTCGGTGAGGTAGAGCGCGCCGCCCTTGGGGTCGTACGCCACCGACTCGTGCGCGAAGCGGCCCGCCGCGGTGATCGGCTGCGGCTCCACCACCCCGTGCACGGGCACCTCGAAGATGTACCCGTGCCGCTCGCGCAGCAGGTAGTTGCCCTTGCCGACCACGTCCGGGCCGTGCACGGTCTCCTCGCAGCTGATCCAGGTGCCCCACGGCATGCGCCCGCCGTTGCAGTTGGTGTGCGTGCCGCTCAGGCTGGCGTACGAGCGCACCACCTCGCCGTACCGGGTGACCTCGACGGTGGTGGCGCCGCCGCAGGCCACCGGGTCGTAGGTGACCGCGCCCGGCCCGAACGCCTGCCCGGTGACCTTGACCTCGTGGTTGCGGATCAGGATCGTGTTGCCGCTCGGCGCCTGGAACGTGCCCATGCCGTCGTGGCTGCCCGGCAGCCGCGCGCCGTCGTCGAGCACCACCGGCCACTCGGTGTCATGGAACGACCGGTACGCGAACCCGTCCGGCAGCCACAGCCGCGGCACCCCGTCCCGCAGGTCGGCGACCGGCCCGAGCTTGACCTGCGGAGTCTCGGGCGCGCGCTCGCGGGCGAGGAACCCGCCGAACGGCCCGGCGGCGAAAAGACCACCCGCCACGGCCGCGCCGCCGAGCAGCGAACGCCGTCTGATCTCCACCATCAGGCTCTCTCCCCCGGGTCGGGCTGGCTACCGAGGGTGCAACGAGCGAACCGCCCGCATGATCACGCCTGGCAGCGGGTTCCGGTCAACCCCCGCGCCGCTCGTGCGCCTCCATCCGGGTGAGCACCTTGCCCGCACACCCCGACAGCACCTCCGCCGGATCGAACCCCAGACTCTGGATCGCCACCAGCGCCGACAACACCACGTCGGCCAGCTCGTCGGCCACCTCCCGCGACGAGTGCGTGACCCCCTTGCGCGGATTCTGCCCCTGCACCCCGATCCACGCCCGAGCCGCCTCCCCCGCCTCCTCGGTCACCTTGAGGATCCGCATCGTCTGCTGCTGCGCCCCACTGCCGTGATGCGCATCCAGCCACCGCACCGCCGCCCCCACCGCCCGCCACGTCACCTCATCCACGCCCGCACCCTACCCGCCCCGCCGCCCCACCCCGCCTGCGGCGATCTTGCGTGAACTGTGGGTACGACACGCACTTTCCGGGCAGATGGGCAACACTTCGCGCAAGATCGCCGCGATCTTGGCGGGGTTCCTGTCAGAGCCCGTGGGTACGGTGCGCGGCATGGCGCTGGACATGACCGTGGACACCGGTGCGCTCGCCGAGGCGGCGACGCATCTGCTCAAACTGCTGCCGGTGCGGTCGCCGCAGCCCGGGCACGCGGGGGTGCTGCTGCGCGGCGACGGCGACGGGCTGGAGCTGTCGGCGTCCGACGGGGAGGTGTGGGCTCGCGCCGCGATGCCCGCGCTGGTGCACGTGGACGGCGAGGCGGTCGTCTCGCGGCGCGCGCTCGCCGAGACCCTCGGCACGCTGGACGCGCCGCAGCTGCGGCTGTGCACCGAGGGCGCCCGGCTGGCGGTGCGCACGCCCCGGGCCCGGTTCGCGCTGCCGCAGCTGGACCTCGACGCGTACCCGCGACCGCCGCAGGCGCCCGGCGCGGTCGGCGTGCTCACCGGCGCGGACTGGCGGGCCGCCGCCGCACCGGTCGCCTCGGCCGCCTCGCGCGAGGACGCCCTGCCGCTGTTCACGGCCGTACGCATGCGCTCCGCCGGGGCGGTGCTGTCGCTGCTGGCCACGGACCGCTTCCGGCTCGCCGCGGCGCGACCCGCCTGGCGCGCGGCGCCGGGTGCGGAGCTCGACGTGCTGATCCCGGCGGCGCTCGTCGCCGAGCTGGCCCGGCAGGCCGGCCGCGCCGCCGAGCTGACCCTGCACGCCGCGGACGGCCGCTTCGCGCTGTCCTGGCCCGGTTGGACCGTCGGCACCGCCTCGCTCGCGGTGAGCTTCCCGGACCGGCAGCTCGACCAGCTGCTGCGGGTCGAGGCCGAGGCCACCGTCCGGGCCGACGCGGACGAGCTGGCCGCCGCGGTCGGCCGGGCCGCGCACTACGCCGGGCCGCGCGGTGCGGTCACGCTGGAGCCGGGCGACGGCGAGCTGTGCGTACGCGGCAGCGACCCGCTGGCCGGGGAGTCCGCCGAGACGCTCAAGGCCGAGCTGCTCGGCGACCGGCTGACCCGGCAGTACCAGGCCCGCTACCTGCTGGACGCGCTGCGCCCGTTCACCGGCGGGCCGGTCCGGCTGGAGATCCAGTCCGCGCTGCGCCCCACCCTGTTCACCGCCGCCACCCCCGACCCCGGCGTCGACCTGCGCTACCTCGTCGTCCCCCTCCGCCCGACCGACCCCGACCACTGACCGCGCCGCTCGCGAGCCCGCCGCGGGTGGCGTTGATCGTCCGACTTGCCTGGCACATGGGCGTATCTTGGCGCGCCTTTCGCCCAGGTGCCTGGCAAGTCGGACGATGTTGAGCGTGGGGGAGTGCGTCAGAGGGGGGTGGCGGTGCCGGTGGCGCGCTGCTCGGCGGCGAGGGAGACCAGCTCGGGGTACCACGGGCCGTCGGTGAGCAGGAGGCGGCGCGCGTCGTCGAGGGCGTGCGCGCGTACCTCCAGCACGGTCTCGCCGTCGTCGGGATTGGCCGGCTCGCCCTCCACGCTCACCTCGGCGTAGCACCACAGCCAGGCCATCTCCGGGTGCGGCTGGTGCGGCCGGTACGGCGCGGGCAGGTCGGAGACGGCGTGGTGCGCGCCGATCACGTACAGCGGCCCGCGCAGCACCGCGCCGGCCTCCTCGAGCAGCTCGCGCGCCGCGCAGTCGGCGACGGTCTCCCCGGGCTCGCGGGTGCCGCCGGGCAGGAACCACACGTCGCGCGCGTCCCGGCACAGCACCACGCGGTCGGCCGCGAACCCGACCACGTGCACGTTGGTGACCAGGTGGTCGGCGGGCGGGGTGACGGAGAAGCTGGCGTCCACGCCGGCCCACTCCCAGCGCTGCGGGGCGAACAGCAGCGGATAACGGTCATGAGGGGATGCCACGCCCGGATCGTAACCCACCGCGCCTCCCGTCGATCTTGCGCGAACTGTTGCCCATTCACCCGGAATGCGCGTGTCGTACCCCCCGCCGTTCACGCGAGATCGACGCGGGGGGAGGTGGGGAGCAGGTCGAGGAAGGCGTGCTGGGCGTTGCCGGTGTCGCGGAGGAGTTCGCGGGCCTGGCGCAGGGTGATGAAGCGGCAGACGACCGTGGCGCCGGTGTCCCAGACGCCGGGGTCGCCGATGACGGTGTGCTGCCAGCGGGGGCGGTCGTCGTCGGTGCGCAGGTGGAAGTAGACGTTGAGGAAGGGGCGGCGGGTGTCGGGGAAGCGGCCGCTCTGCACGCCGACGACGCTGAGCACGGTCAGCGGGCCGGTCACGCCGGTCTCCTCGTAGGTCTCGCGGAGCATGGCGTCGTTGAGCAGCTCGCCGCGCTCCACGCCGCCGCCGGGCAGGTGTGTGCCGGGGTGGGCGGCGTACTCGAAGACCAGCACCTCCAGGTCGTCGCCGGCGCCGCGGGTGACGTAGCCGGTGACCCGTACGCGGGTCGGCCGGTGCGCGCCGATGCCGCTGACCGAGACGAACAGGCCGACCTGGACCGCGGTCACCAGCAGCGCGCCGACCGCCCACCACAGCGGGAAGTCGCCGAAGACCGAGGCCACGACGAGGCCGAGGCCGAGGCCGCCCGCGATCGGCGCGCTCAGCTGCCACCACGGCGGTGCCGCGGCCAGCCGGCGCCGGTCGCGCCAGATCCACCACCAGGCGAGCGCGGAGCCGCCCGCGGCCAGCAGCGCGCCGACGGTGTCGAGCAGGCCAGGCCCGTGCGCGTCGCTGAAGGAGAGCAGGCGGGGCCCGTTGTCGGGCAGGGCCAGCAGCAGGCCGCCGAGCAGCGTGCATACGGCCCAGACGGCGATCACGTGGACACGGCGCACCTTCGGCTGCTCCTCGTCTGGCGACGGCGACGGTGACGGATCGACCATAGTCGTGACCGCTACCGCTCGGGGGGCGCGTCGTGATGTCCGGCCACGAGCTCCTGGAGCCAGATCTTGGTCTTGATCGCCGGCCGGCGCAGCTGCACCTCCCGCCACTTCGCCTTGGCGAGCTTCGCGGCCGTCCTGGGGTCGGGCTCCTGGTAGCGCCAGCGCGCCCACGGCGAGTGCGGCCGCGCCAGCCGGATCGCGCCGACGAACAGCAGCACCGGGATGAACAGCCCCAGCAGCCCGGTCCAGATCTTGCCCTTGAGCAGGGTGGTCGCGGCCAGGCCCAGGTAGGTCAGTGCGACGGCGGCCGCCAGCGAGTAGCCGAGCAGGCCGCCGCCCACGATGCCGGCCTGCACGAGGTCCTCGATGCCGACGGGGCGTACGCCGAGCACGAGCAGGCCGGTCACCGAGATCGCGACGAACACGGCGTCGATCGAGGTGCGGCCCTTCTCCGACCAGTACACGTCCTCCAGGTGCAGGATCAGCGCGAACTCGTCGAGCACCAGCGCCGCGCCGACGCCGAACAGGCCGGCCAGCACCGAGCGCCACACCGTGCGCTCGTCCGGCACGACGAAGCTGAGCACACCGGCGAGCAGCATGAAGACCACGCCGAAGACCACGTGGTGGATGTGCATGCCGCCGCCGGGGGTCACGTTGCCCGGCCACCACTTCACCTGGGCCCGGATCATGCGCACCGAGAACCGGATGAACAGGAAGCCGACGATCACCCCGGCGAAGAAGCAGAACAGCGGCAGCCGGCCGGTCTCCACGACCGTGCGGCGGAACCACTCGGCCACGGTTCACCCCCGCCCCGGCGTCCGAGAATTCATCGCATTTGCTGCGTTTCAGTGTAGTGAGTGCCATATGTTCAGGCTGATGCCCCGCGAAATGAGGTGACGACGTGGAGACAGCACGGCGCGCGAACGCAAGCGGCTGGCGGACACGTGTCCCGCGGGTCTTCGCGATCATCCTCGGCATCCTCGCCGCGATCAGCGCGCTGGCCGCCCTCGGCGGCGCGATCGGGCACAGCACGCAGCCGCTGCGGCGGCTGATCGACGACGTGCTGGTGCCCGTGCCCGCCAACCTCGCCTACGCCGCGTTCATGGCGGTGCTCGCCGCCGCCACCGCGCGGCGCAAGCGCGTCGCCTGGTGGACGCTGATGGTGTACTTCGTCATCGACGTCGTGTCCAGCCTTCTCGCGCTCGGCCTGATCGCGCTGGTGCCGCAGGCGAACCTGGTCGACGATGCGGGTGTGCCGCTGTTCAGCGGCTGGGGCCGGGCCGCGACCACCGTCGCCGTGATCGTGGGCATCGCCGCGCTGGTCGTGCTGTTCCTGGCCCGCCGGGAGTTCTACGCCCGGGTCCGCAAGGGCGCCGTGCTCAAGGCGCTGGGCGTCTTCGCCGGTGTCGCGGCGGTCGGCATCGGCCTGGGCTACAGCCTCGTCGCGGCCTTCCCCGGCACGCTGCCCAAGGACGCCGGGGCGCAGCTGACGTACGCCGCGGAGAAGGTGCTCGGCGGCGCGTTCGAGTTCGACGTGACCCGGGCCGGGGCCGCGCCGGGCTGGGTCAACTTCATCCTCGGCCTGTTCGGCGCGGTCGCGGTGTTCGCGGCGCTGTTCACCCTGCTGCGCTCGCAGCAGGTCAGCGCGGCGCTCGCGCCCGCCGACGAGGTCAAGGTGCGCGGCCTGCTGGAGCGCTACGGCGAGCGCGACTCGCTGGGCTACTTCGCCACCCGCCGGGACAAGCTCGCTGTCTTCTCGCCCAGTGGCAAGGCCGCCGTCACCTACCGCCCGGTCAACGGCGTCAGCCTGGCCGGCGGCGACCCGATCGGCGACCCCGAGGCGTGGGGCGCGGCGATCGAGGCGTGGCTGGAGGAGGCGCGCAGCTACGCCTGGACGCCGGCCGCGATGGGCGCCAGCGAGGAGGGCGCCACGGCGTACCACAAGGCGGGGTTGAAGGTCCTGGAGCTGGGCGACGAGGCGATCCTGCTGACCGACCGGTACTCCCTCGACGGCCGGGACATGCGCCAGGTCCGCCAGGCGGTCAACCGGGTCGAGCGCGCCGGGTACACCGCGCAGGTGCGCCGGCACGCGGACATCCCGCCCGACGAGATGAAGGCGATCGCCGAGCTGGCCACCCGCTGGCGCGACACCGACAGCGAGCGCGGCTTCTCCATGGCGCTGGGCCGCATCGGCGACCCCAACGACGGCCGCTGCGTGCTGGTGGAGGCCCGCGACCGCGACGGCGTGCCGCGTTCGCTGCTGTCGTTCAGCCCGTGGGGCCAGCACGGCCTGTCACTGGACCTGATGCGCCGCGACCACGACGCCGAGAACGGCGCCATGGAGTTCATGGTCACCGCGCTGATGAACGCCGCGCCGAAGCTGGGCGTGGAGCGGGTGTCGCTGAACTTCGCGGTGTTCCGAGCGGTGTTCGAGGAGGGCGGCCGGATCGGCGCCGGGCCGGTGCTGCGGCTGTGGCGGCGGATCCTGATGTTCTTCTCCAAGTGGTGGCAGCTGGAGCAGCTCTACCGCTCCAACATCAAGTACCAGCCCGAGTGGGTGCCCCGGTTCCTGTGCTTCGGCGAGCGGCGCGACCTGGCGAAGGTCGGCATGGCCTCGGCCATCGCCGAGGGCTTCCTCACCGTGCCGGGCGCGCCGGCGGTGGAGCTGGACGCGACCGCCGCCCCCGTGCTGGAGGGCCTGCCCGCCCCCGCGACACCCGCGCAGCTCGCGGGCGCGGAGCACGACGAGGGCGTGACCGAGCAGATGGCGGTACGCCGGGCCAAGCTCGACCGGCTGCGGGCGCAGGGCGTCGACCCGTATCCGGTGGGCTTCCACCCGACCGCGACCTGCGGCGAGGTCCACGCCCGGCACCCGCGGACGCCGGCCGACACACGCACCGGGGACCGGGTCGCCGTCGCGGGCCGCCTGATGCTGCTGCGCGACCACGGCAGGCTCGTCTTCGCGACGATCCGCGACTGGAGCGGCGACCTGCAGCTGATGCTCGACCGCGACATCGAGGCGTGGACCGACGCGGTGGACATCGGCGACCACATCGGGGCCACCGGCGAGGTGGTCACCAGCAGGCGCGGCGAGCTGTCGGTGCACGTGGACACCTGGGAGATCACCGGCAAGTGCCTGCGCCCGCTGCCCGACAAGCACGGCGGCCTGGCCGACCCCGAGGCGAAGGTGCGCCAGCGCTACCTCGACCTGATCACCAGCAGCACCGCCCGCGACCTGCTGCGCGCGCGCAGCGCCGCGGTGCACAGCCTGCGGCAGTCGTTCGCCGACCGGGGCTTCATCGAGGTGGAGACGCCGATCCTGCAGCGCATCCACGGCGGGGCCAACGCGCGCCCGTTCACCACCCACATCAACGCCTACGACCTGCGCCTGTACCTGCGCATCGCGCCGGAGCTGTATCTCAAGCGGCTGGCCGTCGGCGGGGTGGAGAAGGTGTTCGAGCTGGGCCGCACGTTCCGCAACGAGGGCGTGGACTACAAGCACAACCCCGAGTTCTCCATGCTGGAGGCCTACCAGGCGTACGCCGACTACGACGCGATGCTGACGCTGACCCGCGAGGTGGTGCAGGGCGCGGCGCGGGCCGCCAACGGCGAGTGCGTGATCGTGCACGACGGGCAGCCGCACGACGTGTCGGGGCAGTGGGACGTGCGCACCGTGGACGAGGCGATCTCGGCGGCGCTCGGCGAGGAGATCACCGCCGACACCGACGTGGAGAAGCTGCGCAAGCTGTGCGACGCCGCGAAGATCCCGTACGACCCGAAGTGGGGCCGCGGCGCGGTGGTGCTGGAGATGTACGAGCGGCTGGTCGAGGAGAAGACCGTCATGCCGACGTTCTACAAGGACTTCCCGACCGACGTGTCGCCGCTGACGCGGCAGAGCCGGGTGGACGCGCGCCTGGCCGAGCGCTGGGACCTGGTCGCCTTCGGCACCGAGCTGGGCACCGCGTACTCCGAGCTGACCGACCCGATCGAGCAGCGCCGCCGCCTCACCGAGCAGTCCCTGCTCGCCGCCGGCGGCGACCCCGAGGCGATGGAGCTCGACGAGGACTTCCTGCAGGCCCTGGAGTACGCCATGCCGCCCACCGGCGGCCTCGGCATCGGCGTGGACCGCCTGGTCATGCTGCTGACCGGCCGCTCCATCCGCGAAACCCTCCCGTTCCCGCTGGTCCGCGCCACCCACTGAGACCCTCCGGAAAGGAAGGGCACCTTCTTAACGCTATGCGTGGTGGAAGGTGCCCTTCCCAACGCCGCCGGTGGCCGGCCGCTGATACGCGAATCGCTCTGCCCCATTTGGACATTTTGTTATGGTGCAGGTACGTGGGCCGCGGGAGGCAGCATGCGTGCCGGTTCGGCATCCGGTAGGGGACGGCGCGGCGCGTCCGTCGCCTTCGTACTGGTCTTCGCGATCCTGGCCGGCGGCTTCGCGCTCGGGCACCTCACCGGCGCCCGCTACCAGGCGGCGACGCGCGAGGAGCCGGTCGAGGAGCGTCCCTCCCGCAAGCGGCCCGCACCGGGCGGCGCGATCATGCCGCCGCTGCCCCCGCGCGTCGAACCCGTCACCGGCCCGAACCGCCCGCCGCTGCCGGCGGAGCGGGGCGGGCCGTTCGGCAGCCGGTTCACCACCGGCACGGTCGAGGTGGCGCTCACCTTCGACGACGGGCCCGATCCGGACTGGACCCCGCCGATCCTCGCCCTGCTGGCCGAGTACGGCGTCAAGGCGACGTTCTGCCTGATCGGCACCCCGCCGCAGCACGCTGGCCGCGCTGCGGACCATCCTGCCGAACCTGCTCACCAGGTTTCACCTGGCCGCACTGCCCCCGGGACGCGACGAGCCCCGGGCGTCCGGAGTCGACAGACCCGAACACCCGGGGCAACGGTGATCGTTGCGCGGACGTGACGTCAGTTCGTCAGCGCGTCCACGACCTGCTGCGCCCGCGTCTCGTGCTTGGCGTAGTGGTACGGGAACGCCGAGACCTGGACCTCCTGGATGGCCAGCGTCAGCGGCATGTCCTGCCAGCCCTGCACGTTCTTCAGGGCGTTGTAGAACTGCGTCGCCGCGTACTTCGGCTGCATCAGGTCCTTGACCGTGCCCCAGCCGGAGGTCGGGCGCTGCTGGAACAGGCCGACCGAGTCGTGGTCGGAGCCCTCACCCTGGTTGGTGTAGTTGTACGACTCCGCGTACACGGTGCTGGCCAGGTTGTACAGCTGGCTCTCCTGCATCGCGCAGGCGATCGCGGCCACGTATGCCCGCTTGGGCAGGCCCAGCTCCTTGCCGGCCTGCACGATGGCCTGGGCGTTGCGCATCTGCGTCATGTCCAGGCCGGCCACCGGGCGCAGCACGGGCTGCGGGGCGGCCTTCGGCTTCGCCGCCACCTTGGGCGCCGCGGCCTTAGGGGCTGCCTTCGGGGCGGCCTTGGGGGCCGCCGCCTTGGGGGCGGTCTTGGGGGCTGCCTTCGGGGCGGCCTTGGTCGCCGCCTTCGGGGCGGCCTCGACGGCCGCCTTGGGGGCTGCCGCCTTCGGGGCCGTCTCGACCGGAGTGGTCGCCGCCCGGGTCAGGGAACGGGTGGCCGCCTTCTCGGCCTCGACTCGGCTCACGCTCGCCGTGTGCAGGTTGACCTTCTCGTCGGGAGCGGCGGTGGCCGCCACTCCGCCGGCCGCCGCGACGCCGAGGGCGCCGACCAGGCCGGTCACTGCCATCAGCTTCCGCGAGTCGGCCGCCGAGAAGAGGCCGAGTCGCTTGGCGAGGGACTTGAGGGGACTGGACAGGGGATTCTGGCGAGCCTGGGCGCGGTGACGCCCGACCTCGCGCTGCTCGTGTGCTCCGTTGCCACGCATCCGCCGAGCTTAGAAAGCCGATCGACGGGTGCCCACCCTCGAATGGTGACGGGGACCACCTCTGAGCGCTGAAACAGCGCAGGTCACCCGCCTCTTCCGGTCGTTCGGGGATTGTTGATGTAGTACTTTCGGCTGATGGCAATACGGACATTTCACGCGGTCGCGATGCCGGAACAATCATCCTGAAAGAGGATTAAAAGGGATAACCTGGTGGCCGGAGCCGGGCGGGGAGCGTGATGGACTGGAACCTGCTGGCCTGCGCCCGGCATCACCTGACCTATGCCCCGGACGAGCCCGAGCTGCGCGAGCACCTGTGCGTGGCGACCGTCGACGGGTCCGCCTGGCGCTGCCTGCGCTGCGGCGACTTCGTGCCCGGCGCGCCGCGGGCGTCCGGGCCCGCCGACGAGGCGCCCGTGCCGCTGCGCGGGCAGCTGCTGCGCGACGCGGTGGTGCTGCGGGCGCTGGCCGTCGAGCGCCTGCTGCGTGGCCTGCTGCTGCTCCTCGGGGCGTACGGCGTCTGGCGCCTGCGCGGCGCGCTGCCCGCCGTGCGGGCCGAGTTCGACCAGGACCTGCCGCTGCTGCAGCCGTTGGCGGACCGGCTGCACTGGGATCTCGCCGACTCACCGCTGGTGCACCTGGCCCGGACCGCCCTGCAGACCCGGCCGCTGACGCTGGGCTGGATCGCCGCGGCCCTGTGCGGCTACGGCCTGCTCCAGCTGGTCGAGGCGACCGGCCTGTGGCTGCTGCGCCGCTGGGGCGAGTACCTGACCGCGGTCGCCACCGCCGTGTTCATCCCGCTGGAGGTGTACGAGCTGGTCGAGCGCGTGACCTGGGTCCGGGTCGCCGCGCTGCTGATCAACATCGGCGCGGTCGTGTTCCTCGTCTACCGCAAGCGGCTGTTCGGCGCGCGCGGCGGGCGGGCGGCGTACGACGCCGAGCGCCACCAGGCCAGCCTGCTCCGGGTCACCCGGGCCGCCACCTGACCCCGGACACGCGCCGGGGCGCCCGTCAGTCGACGGGCGCCCCGGGCGCAGGCGGCCGGTCACTTGCCGAACAGCTTGCCCATCATCTGCTGCATCTGCTGCTGGTCCGGGATCCGGCCATCGGGTGTGGCCTGGTTGACCAGCTCCGGGAGCACCTTCGCGAGATCGTCGGCCGCCTGGCGCGGCGTGGTGCCGGCCTCCTGGGCCACGTGCTCGATCGTCCCGCCGCCCAGCGCCTGCTGGAGCTGCGCCCCGGTGACGTTCTGGTTCTGGCCCGTGCCGACCCAGGACTGCACCTGCGGGCCGAGGCCCGACTTGCTCAACTGGTCCATCAGGCCGCTGAGGTTGGCCTGCTGTCCGCCGCCCTGACCGCCGGAGATCTGACTGAACAGACCCTTGAGCAGGCTTTGGATCTGCGGGTCGCTCATCAGCTTCATGATCTGGTTGAGGTCGACTGCCATTTTCCGTTACCCCCGTGTTCGGAGCTGGATGCTCTTCCTCGACCCTAGGGGGCCGCCCTTCCGGCGGGGGCAAAAGTAACGAAATGGCTTCGCGTTCGGGTCGGTTCGCACAGAATGTGCCGCATGACGGAATACACCGATCAAGAGCGACAGACCCTGCGTACGGCCGCCTTCGGTGCGGTGTTCCTGGTGTCGCATGCCGACCCCGGGTTCTTCGCCAGCTTCAAGGAGAGCATTGCGGGCGCCAAGGCGCTGGCCGGCGCCTCACCCGAGCTGCAGAGCGTCTTCAAGGCGGGTGGCTTCCCCGAGATGCCGAAGGGCTCGCCGGCCGAGATGGAGTCCGGTGTGCTCAGCGCCCTGCAGCAGTCGGCGGCCATCCTCCATAAGGACCCGCAGGACCTGACCGAGTTCCGCGCGGTCATCACCAACGCCTGCGACCAGGTCGCCAACGCCTCCGGCGGCATCAAGGACACCGAGACCGCCGCCATCACCAAAGTCAAGTCCGCCATCGGCGCCTGACCCCACCCGCCAAGATCGGCCGATGTGCCTGGCAGATGGGCGTATCCGAGCTCAAGATACGCACATCTGCCAGGCAAGTCTGACGATCCAGGGTCAGGGGAGGAGGTGGGCGGCGGCGGTGAGAGCGGTGGCGTGGCGGTGGAGGTCGGTGACGATGTCGGCCTCGGTGGAGTCGCGCAGGCGGGCCAGGGGGATGGAGACGCTGATCGCGTCGATCGCGGGGCGGCGCAGGGGGACGGCGACGGCCAGGCACATGATGCCCTCGGTGTTCTCCTCGCGGTCCACGGCGTGGCCCTGCTCGCGCACCCGGGCGAGGTCGGCGTGCAGGGCCTCGGGGGTGGTGTGGGTGTGCGCGGTGAGCGCGGTCAGCGGCCAGTCGAGCAGGCGGTCGACCTCGGCGTCGTCGCGCTGGGCGAGCAGCGCCTTGCCGAGCGCGGTGGCGTGCGCGGGCAGCCGCCGGCCGATCGCGCTGAACAGCCGCAGCGGGTGCGCCGACTCCCGTTTCGCTATGTAAACGACGTTCGGCCCGTCCAGCCGGCCCAGGTGCACGGTCTCGCCGAAGCGTGCGGCCAGCGCGTCCAGCGTCGCGTTGACCAGCCCGAGCGCGTCGTCGCTGTCCAGGTACGCCGCACCGACCTGCAGCGCGCGTACGCCCAGGCCGAAGCGGGTGCCGGTGGCGTCGGTCTCCACCCAGCCGCGCCCGCTCATGGTGCGCAGCAGCCCGTGCAGGCTGCTCTTGGGAATGTCCAGCTCACGGGACAGCTCGACCAGCCCGCGCGGGCCGCCCGTGGCGAGCGCCTCGAGCAGCTCCAGGGTCCGGTCGGCGGACTTCACCGGCGGCCGGGGCGCCTCCTGCTGGGGGTTCATTGCCAATCCCTTCGTCCGCCACTAGGGTCACATACGTGACTGTAGTTCACCAACATGAACGCTCATCCGACATCGCCACCGTGCTGGCGGGCGACCGGCTGCTGCCGGTGGTCATCCTCCCTGACGCCGCCGCGGCCGAGCCGCTGGCCGCCGCCCTCACCGCGGGCGGCCTGCACTCCATCGAGGTCACCCTGCGCACCCCCGCCGCGCTCGACGCGATCAAGCGCCTGGCGGGCTCGTCCGACCTGCTGGTCGGCGCGGGCACGGTGGTCAGCCCGGAGCAGGCCGAGCGGGCCGTCGACGCCGGCGCCCGCTACGTGGTCTGCCCCGGTTTCAGCGCCGCGGTGGTGCGCCGCTGCCAGGAGCTGGACGTGCCGGTCTTCCCCGGCGTGGCCACCCCGACCGAGATCCAGATGGCGCTGGAGGCGGGCCTGTCGGCGGTGAAGTTCTTCCCGGCCGAGCAGCTCGGCGGCGCCCCGATGGTCAAGGCGCTGTCCGCCCCGTTCCCCGGCCTGCGCTTCGTGCCGACCGGCGGGGTCACCACCGCGAACCTGGCCGCCTACCTGGCCGTCCCGGCCGTGCTCGCGGTCGGCGGCACCTGGATGGTCGCCGCGGACCTGCTGGCCGCCGGGGACTACGCCGAGATCACCCGCCGCACCGCCGCCGCCGTGGCCGCGGCCCGCGAGCTGACCAGTGGAGCGACCGATGCCCGTTGACGCCCGTCCCGCCGAGGACTGCCGCTACGACCTGGTCTCGCTCGGCGAGGTGATGCTGCGCCTGGACCCGGGCGAGGGCCGGGTGCGCACCGCGCGCTCGTTCCGCGCCTGGGAGGGCGGCGGCGAGTACAACGTGGCCCGCGGCCTGCGCCGCTGCTTCGGCATGCGGACCGCGCTGGTCAGCGCGTTCGCCGACAACGAGGTGGGCCGGCTGCTGGAGGACCTGATCCTCACCGGCGGCGTGGACACCTCGCTGATCCGCTGGGTGCCCTACGACGGCATCGGGCGCACCGTGCGCAACGGCCTCAACTTCACCGAGCGCGGCTTCGGCGTACGCGGCGCGGTCGGCGTCTCCGACCGGGGCCACACCGCCGCCGGCCAGCTGCGCCCGGAGGACGTGGACTGGGAGCACCTGTTCGGCACGCTCGGCGTGCGCTGGTTCCACACCGGAGGCATCTACGCCGCGCTGTCGGACGGCACGCCCGACGTGATCGAGGCCGCGATGGCCGCCGCCCGCCGCCACGGCACCATCATCTCGTACGACCTGAACTACCGCCCCAGCCTCTGGAAGGGCATCGGCGGCAAGGCGCGGGCGCAGGAGGTCAACCGCGCGCTGGCCCGCTACGTCGACGTGATGATCGGCAACGAGGAGGACTTCACCGCCAGCCTCGGCTTCGAGGTGCCCGGCACGTCCGACGACCTGTCCGAGCTGGAGGCCGAGAACTTCGAGAAGATGATCGGCCAGGTCGTGCAGGAGTACGACAACTTCAAGGTCGTCGCCACGACGCTGCGCACCGTGCGCAGCGCGACGGTCAACGACTGGGGCGCGGTGGCGTGGAGCCGGGACGGCTTCGCCCACGCCACGCACCGGCCGAACCTGGAGATCCTGGACCGCGTCGGCGGCGGCGACAGCTTCGCCAGCGGCCTGATCTACGGCCTGCTCACCACCGGTGACCTGCACCGCGCCGTCGAGTACGGCGCCGCCCACGGCGCCCTGGCCATGACCACCCCCGGCGACACCTCCATGGCCACCCGCGCCGAGGTCGAAGCGCTGATGGGCGGCGGCAGCGCCCGCGTCCAGCGCTGATCGGCCACCGACTGGTCGAGGCTCCGTTCATGCGACTCCAGCGGCATGAACGGGGCCTCGACCGCGGACGGGATCAGGTCGCGGGCAGCGGGTGATAGAGGTCGCGGGCGTGGTCGGCGACGGCCGCGCCGGTGACGGTCGCCTCCAGCGGGAGCATGTCCAGGCACAGCCGGATCGCGTCGGTCATCCGCACCAGCGGCACCCGCATCGACAGCGTGCAGTGCGGCACCCAAGCCCCCGGCTGGTAGAACGACCCGGTCTCGATCCCCGCCGCGGTCAGCCGGCCGTGCACCGCGGCATGATGCGCCAGCAGCTCGGCGGTCGGCACCGGCCCGAGCCACAGCACCCGCCCCAGGAACTGCCCGATGTGGTCGAACGTCAGCCGGATCGGCGGCGCGACCGCCATCCCCCGCAGCGCCGCCTCCACGGCCGGACCGTCGAGCACCTCCGCACTGGTGATCGACAGATGCGGCCGATGCTTACGATGCGTGAGATCCCGCAGCGTAGGCACCCCCTCGGCCTCCAACGCGTGCCACAGCGTACGCAGCCGCGCAGTAGCCACCGGGTCGAGATAAAGCTCCAGAGCCGCCGCCATGATCGAAGACCCTACCGCCGCCCCACCACCCCCGCGACGCACTTCCCCCACCCCCCCACCCACCCCCGCGCCGATCTTGCGCGAACTGTGGGTGCGACACGCCCACAAAGGACATATCCCTAACAGTTCGCGCAAGATCGACGTGATCTTGACGCGTGGGGTGGTGCGATCAGGGGTGGGCGGCGAGGAGGGCCTTGACGAGGTGGGGGACGGCTTCGCCGATGGGGGTGCGGATCACCTCGTCGGCGACGACGTCGTACGGGGTGGGCTGGGCGTTGACGATGGTGACCCGGGCGCCCTCGGTCATCGCGATGGCGCACAGGGACGCGGCCGGCTGGACCGTCAGCGAGGTGCCGACGGCCCAGAAGATCTGGCACGCCTTCGCGATCGAGCCGGCCTGGCTCAGCGTCTCGGAGTCGAGGTTCTCGCCGAACATGACGGTGCCGGCCTTGAGGATGCCGCCGCAGGACAGGCATGCCGGGTCGGGCTCGCCCGCGGCCACCCGGTCCAGCGCGTCGCGCATCGTGCCCCGCTCGCCGCAGGACATGCAGCGCACCGTGAACATGGTGCCGTGCAGCTCGAGCACCTTGCGCGGCGTCGAGCCCGCCTTCTGGTGCAGGCCGTCGATGTTCTGCGTGATGATCCGCACCGGGAACCCGGCCCGCTCCAGCTCCACCAGCGCGAGATGCGCCGCGTTGGGCTGCGCGGTCCAGGCCGCGTTGTCGGCCCGCGCCAGCCAGGAGGCGCGTCGCACCTCGGGGTCGGCCATGTAGTGCTCGTACGTGAACAGCTTCTCGGCGGCCGGGTCGCGGGTCCAGACACCGGAGGGACCTCTGAAGTCGGGAATGCCGGAGTCGGTGGAGATGCCCGCCCCGGTCAGCACCGCGATCATCGGCTTGCGCTCGGTCATCGCACCATGATCTCAGCCTGGGCAAACGCTTTCGGCAACGGCGAATCCCCTCCTCAGGACACTCCCGCGCGACGCCGGCCCCGCCAGGTCAACGGCCGTCGCGGTCCCGCATGTCTGGGCGGTCCGCGATCCAGGGGCGCAGCTTCTCCGGGTTGCGCACCGCCCAGACATGCCGGACCCGGCCGTCCGCGACGTCGAACGCGAACACCGCCACGACCGCGCCGTCGCGCTGCGCCGCCAGGCCGGGCCGGCCGTTGACCGTCCGCTCCAGCAGGTCCAGGCCGACCAGCCGCTCGGCCATGCCGAGCGCGAACCGGCCGACCTGGTCGCCGCCCACGATCGGGCGGGTCACGGTGCTGACCAGGCCGCCGCCGTCGGCGACCACGGTGGCGTCCGGATCGAGCAGGCCCACGAGCGCCTCGATGTCCTTGGCCTCCCAGGCCCGCTTGAATTCCCGGACCACGCCGCGCTGGGCCGCGGGCGCCGGTGCGGCCCGCGCCGCGCCGACCCTGCGGCGGGCCGAGGCGGCCAGCTGCCGGCATGCCGCCGCGGTACGCCCCACGATCGCGGCCACCTCCCCGAACGGGTATCCGAACACGTCGTGCAGCACGAACGCGACGCGCTCGGCCGGGGTCATCGCATCGAGCACGACCAGGAACGCCATGCTCACCGACTCGTCGAGGGTGATCCGGTCGGCAGGATCGGCGCGCCTGCCGCCCCACTCGGCCGGTTCGGGCAGCGGCTCGGGCAGCCACGCGCCGACGTAGCGCTCCCGCCGGGCCCGGGCCGAGCCGAGCAGGTCCAGGCAGACGCGGCTGGCGACGGTCGTCAGCCAGGCGCCCGGCGACGTGATCGCGTCCTGCTCCGCCGGGGTCATGGCGTACCAGCGCGCGTAGGTCTCCTGCACCGCGTCCTCGGCGTCGGCCAGCGAACCGAGCAGCCGGTACGTGAGGTTGAGCAGCTGCCGCCGCTCGTCCATGACGTCGCTGGACGCGGGCGCGGCCCGTTCGGTCATCGCTCGTCCCCTCCCCGTGGTTCCCGCAGACAGTACGCCGCGTCACAGTCGCGGCTCGCGCCTCACATCCGGCCGGGCTGCGTCGTCGGACCGGGTGAGACCGATCCGGACGGGGTCGGCCACCTCGGAAAGGCACGACACATGCGTAAGGCATTCCTCGGACTGGCGGCCCTGCTGATGCTGGTCGTCGTCGCGGAGTTCTACTTCGCCGCGAGCGGCGCGTTCGGCTCCTACCGGCCGCACCACGCGCTGGGGTACGTCATCTTCTCGCTGCCGCTGGTGATGGCCGCCGTCGCGGCGCTGGGCCGGCTGCCCCGGCGACTGATCGGGCTGTCCGCACTGGTCGCTGGGCTGACCTCGGTGCAGGTGGTGATCGCCAAACTCGCCCTGGCACTCGGCGGCTCGACCGGCGCGCTCGTGTTCGGGCTGCATGCCGTCAGCGGCCTGGCCATCCCCGCCGTGGCGTGGCTGATCCTCCGCGACGCCCGGACCCTGCCGCGGCCGGCGGCTCCGGCCGGCGGTGCGGATCTCGGCGAAGCGTGACGCCGAGATCGCCGACGGGCCGGATGCCGCAGACCCTGCTGTGGTCGCGGGTGGGCACCGGCCCGCCCCGCGTCAGGCGGCGGCCCGTGGGCGGCGGTGGTAGGTCGGCCCCTCCGGCCGGCCCATCTCGCCGCGGTAGATCCCGTCGCGCAGCTCGGACTCGTACCCCGCGTACTCCGGCATGCCCAGCTCGCGGGCCACCGCCAGCTCCGCCTCGACGTCGTACGGCACGCGCACGAACTGGATCGAGAACGGAGCCTCGGCCTCGGAGCCGTACGCGCCCTCCAGGATCACGTACACCGGCGTGGGGTCGTCCATGGCGTTGCCGACGCTGCCGGTGTTGAACAGCGTGCGCCGCCACCGGTCCACCTCGTAGTACGGGTCGTGCGTGTCGCCGTACCCGACCACCGTCGGCTCGGGCCCGTCGCCGGTCGCCGGGGTGTTGGCGAACATGGACAGGAACTCCGCCTCGTCGTGGTCGAACCGGATGCGCCGGTGCACCGTCGCGGAGGAGGCGTGGTAGAGCCGCACGCGCCGTCCGCTCATGGTGAAGTCGTGGCTGAACGGCAGCGCCCGCAGCCATGCGCCCTGCCCGTCGGCCAGCTGCGCCAGCCACCAGGCCAGGGCCGGGCTGTCGTACTCGCGGTCGGGGTCGGGCAGGAAGTCGTCCCAGTTGCCGAGCAGGTTGACCTCGCACCGCTCGCGGCAGACCTCGATCACCTCGCGGCCGCGTGGACCCTTCCCGACGTAGTCGCCGAGGTTGAAGATGCGCTCGATGCCGCGGGCGTCGATGTCGGCGAGCACCGCCTCCAGCGCGGTCAGGTTGCCGTGCACATCGGAGATGAGGGCGATGCGGTCGAGGGGGGTACGCATTCCATGATCCTATTCGCCCGGCCACCCGCCCGCTGCCCGCCCGCCCGGCCGCGACCCGGGTGATATCGCGGACTCGTGTCATGATCTGCGGTCCGACCGCAGATCATGACACCGAACAGCGATCTCGGCGGAGCTGTCGGCAGGCGGGCGGCAGGCGGTCAGGGGGCGGTCAGGGGTTTGACCCAGCGGGACCACTGGGGTTGCCGCTCGTAGCCGGCGGCGGACCACGCCGCGTGGGCGAGGTCGTTGTCGTCGAGCACCATCGCCCCGGCTCGCTGCCCGCCGAACGCGGCGAAGCGCCGCTCGGCCGCGTCGAGCAGCATCCGCCCGATGCCCTGGCGGCGCCGGTCCGGGTCCACCGCGAACCGGTACAGGTGGCAGCGCCATCCGTCCCAGCCCGCGATCAGCGAACCGACGATCTCGTCACCGTCCACGGCCAGCAGCAGCGCCTCGGGGTCGCGCGCCAGCAGCGCCGTCACGGCCACGGCGGTGTCGTGGCGATCGGTGTTCTCCGCGGCCCGCTTCCAGAACGCGAGCAGCTGCTCGACGTCGGCGTGCTCGGCGGTGCGCAACGTGACGGCCATGCCCGAGATGATCTCAGCGCGTGCGATGGCCGCCCGCAACCCGCCCCCGCCCGCCCAAGGTCTGGACCCGCCGACCGCGTCCGCCGGTCCCGGACCGCGGCCGGTGCGGTTGAAGATCGCTGTTCGGTGTCATGACCTGCAGTGCGACCGCAGATCTTGACACGAACCCGCGATCATCCCCGGTGGCGCACCACCCGTGGGAGTGCATGATCCTGGCGGTGGATCCGCGCCGTCAGCCCTGACGGGTGTACGCCGAAAGGAACGCCAGCTCGTCGGCGTACAGGTCCAGGCTGCGCGACACCGACCGGTTGCCGTGCCCGACGTCGCCCTCGCGGCGCAGCAGCACCGGCCGGTCGCCGGAGGTGGCGTGCTGGAGCGCGGCGGCGAGCTTGCGGGCGTGCAGCGGGTCGACCCGGCTGTCGCCGTCGAACACCGTGAACAGCACCGCCGGGTACGCCGTGCCCTCGCGCACGTGGTGGTACGGCGAGTAGGACAGCAGCCAGCCGAGCTGCTCCGGGTCGGCGGCGGTGCCGTACTCCCCGGCCCAGGTGGCGCCGAGCCCGAACAGCTCGTAGCGGACCATGTCCAGCAGCGGCGCGGAGCAGACCACGGCGGCGTACGCGGCGGGCCGCTGGGTGAGCGCCGCGCCGACCAGCAGCCCGCCGTTCGAGCCGCCCATGATCGCGAGCTGGCCGGGCGTGGTGGTGCCGGTGGCGACGAGCCAGTCCGCGGCGGCGTGGAAGTCGTCGAAGACGTTCTGCTTGCGGGCGAGCATGCCGTCGCGGTGCCACCGCTCGCCCTCCTCGCCGCCGCCGCGCAGGTTGGCCACGGCCCACACCCCGCCGGCCTCGGCCCAGGCGATCGCCATCGCGGAGTACCACGGGGTCAGCGAGATGTTGAAGCCGCCGTACCCGTACAGCACGGTGGGCCGGGGCCCGTCGGCCGTCCCGGCGGGGGAGACGACGAACATGTGCACGTCGGTGCCGTCGGCGGAGGTGTAGGTGACCTGCTCGGTGACGAGGTCGCCGACGGCGGCCGCGCCGGGCGGCGCCGCCCACGGGTGCACGGTGCGGAACCGGGCGTCGAAGCGGTGCACGGCACCGGGGGTGGTGTAGTCGCCGTACCCGAACCAGGCCTCGTGCCCGCCCTCCGGGTGCGCGGTGAGCATGCCCAGGCTGCCGACGCCGGGCAGGGCCACCTTGGCGACCTCCTCGCCGGTGGCGAGCTCGTGCACGGTCAGCTCGCTGAGCGCGTGGCGGGTGGTGGCCACCAGCAGCACCGGCGTCTCCAGCGCCGGGCCGTCGAGCACGGCGTAGTCCTCCAGCACCGCCCCGGGGTCCTCGGGGATCAGCTCCTGCCAGCTCTCGTACGCGAGGTCGGCCGGGTCCGCCACGCACAGCCGCCAGCGGGGCGCGTCGCGGTTGGTCTGCAGGTAGACGCGGCCGCCGTGGAAGTGCGCGTAGGTCAGCGCGTCGACGCCCTGCTGCACCGGCCGCAGCGCAGGCGCGTCGGCCGGGCTTGCCGACAGGTCGGCCAGCCACAGGTCGTTGCGGGGGTCGGTGCCCTGGCTCTCGCTGACGACGAGCCAGCGGCCGTCGGGCGAGACGTGCGGCGAGAAGTAGCGTCCGCGCGGCGAGCCGTCGCCCAGGATCAGCGGGTCGGTCTCCGGGTCGGTGCCGAGCCGGTGCAGGTAGACGCGGCGGTGCAGCTTCGGGTCGTCGCCCGGGACGCTGCCGGGGGCGAGGAAGCGCGCGTAGTAGAAGGCCTGCCCGCCGGGCAGCCAGGCGATGCCGGTGTGCCGCATGCGGTCGATCGGCCCGTCCACCACTTCCCCGGTGGCGACGTCCATGACCCGCAGCAGCGGCTCCTCGGTGCCGCCGACCGACAGGGCGTACGCCAGCAGCGTGCCCTCCGGCGACGGGTAGTGGAAGTCGAGCGTGGTGGCGCCGCTCGGGTCGACGGTGTTGGGGTCGATGAGCACCCGCTCGGTGCCTTCCGGCTCGATCACCAGCAGCACGGCGTGGTCCTGCTCGGGCGCGCGGCGCAGGTGGAAGCCGCGTCCGCCGCGCCAGACCGGGGTGCCCACCGCGCCGACGGCCATCAGCTGCGCCAGCCGCTCGCGCAGCGCGGCGCGGTCCGGCCACCCCTGCCGGTGGCCCGCCAGCAGCTCGTCCTGGGCTTGTGACCAGGCCGCGACGGCGGGGTCGGCGGCGTCCTCCAGCCACCGGTACGGGTCGGCGATGCGATGTCCGTGCACCTCCTCCACCAGGTTCGACCGTTCGGCAGGTGGGTAAGCGGAGGGGGTGTGGTCCGTGGACATGCCGTAAAGGATGCACCACGGAAGGTGTCGGTCGCACGTGCGAGTCTCGGCTCTCCCGCTTTCCCGGCGGCGGCGGGACAACGGACCTAGGGTGGCGCTATGCGAGGTTTGATCGTCGAGGCGGGACGCGCGGACTCGGTGCGGTACGTCGACGACCTGCCCGAGCCGGACGAGTCCGAGGGGCAGGTGCTGGTGCAGGCACTCGCCGTGGGCGTCTGCGGCACCGACCGGGAGATCATCGCGGCGGAGTACGGCACCGCGCCCGGCCCCGACGGGCGCCTGGTGATCGGGCACGAGTCGCTGGGCCGGGTGATCTCCGACGACTCCGGCCGCTGGCAGCCGGGTGAGCTGGTCGCCGGGGTGGTGCGCCGCCCGGACCCGGTGCCGTGCGTCAACTGCCTGGTCGGCGAGTGGGACATGTGCCGCAACGGGCAGTACGTCGAGTGCGGCATCAAGGAGCGGCACGGCTTCGCCCGCGAGCGCTGGCGCGTCGAGCCCGACTTCGCGGTCGCCCTCGACCCGGCCCTGATCGAGGTCGGCATGCTGCTGGAACCGACCAGCATCGTGGCCAAGGCCTGGGAGCACATCGAGCGCATCGGCCTGCGCGCCCGGTACGACCCCCGCACCGTGCTGGTCACCGGCGCGGGCCCGATCGGCCTGCTGGCCGCGCTGCTCGGCCGGCAGCGCGACCTGGAGGTGCACGTGCTGGACCGCGCCGACACCGGCCCGAAGCCCGACCTGGTGGCGGGGCTGGGCGCGACGTACCACACCGGATCGGTGTGCGACATCGGCTTCCAGCCGGACCTGGTGCTCGAATGCACCGGCGCGCCGCAGGTCATCGCCCAGGTCATCGACCAGGTCGGACCGAACGGCACGGTGGCCCTCACCGGCGTGTCCAGCGGCGGCCGCAAGCTGGCCCTGGACCTGGGCGGGCTCAACCGCGACATGGTGCTGGAGAACAACGTGGTCTTCGGCTCGGTCAACGCCAACCTGCGGCACTGGCAGGAGGCGGCGCACGCGCTGCGCTCGGCCGACCCGGACTGGCTGGCCGCGCTGATCACCCGCCGCGTCCCCGCCGACCACTACACCGAGGCCCTGGAGAACCGCCCCGACGACATCAAGGTCGTCCTCGACTTCGCCTCCTGACCACCCAAGATCACCCGACTTGCCAGGCACATGGGCGTTCGCGCGTCCAAGATACGCACAGGTGCCAGGCAAGTTTGATGATCAAGGCGCCCCGAGCACGGGGCGCGGCCGGGCGGGCGGGGGTCAGCGGCGGGACGTGGTGGCAAGGATGACCTGGGCGAGGAGGTCGGGGTCGTCGCTCATCGGGACGTGGCCGCAGCCGGGCAGGGTGACGTGGTGCGCCTGCGGGAGGCGCTCGCGGGCGGTCACCGCCTGGCGCGGCAGCAGGATGCGGTCCCGGTCGCCCCAGGCCACGGTGACCGGCACCGTCGGGGTGCCGCGGTACTCGTAGCCCCTGGCCGCGGACCGCGCGACCGGGCGGAAACCGGGGGCGCTCCGCAGGGCCAGCGCGTCGTCCAGCGCCCGCGCGGCGTCCAGGCGCCCCGGATGGTTCATCAGCATGGCGAACGCCAGCGCCCGGGTGGCCGGCGGGCGCATGTTGGCGCGCACCAGCGGACCCGGCAGCAGCGTGCCCCAGCGCAGCGCGGTGAGCACGGCGACGGCGTAGCGCCGGTGCCGGCGGGTCCAGAAACCGGCGGGGGAGATCGCCGTGGCCGAGGCGACGTGCCCGGCCGCGGCCAGCTCCAGCGCGATGGCGCCGCCGAGGCTGTTGCCGGCCACATGCGGCCGGTGGATGCCCTGCGCGGCGAGCCAGCCCGCGAGCTGCGCGACGGATTCGGCCATGTCGGGCATGCCGCCGGGCGGCACCGGCGAGCGGCCGAAGCCGGGCAGGTCGATCGCGATCACGTCGTGTGCCGCGGCGAGGGTGTCCAGGACCGGTTCCCAGGCGCGCCAGTGGTGGCCGATGCCGTGGATGAGCAGCAGCGGCTCGCCCGCCCCGCGCCGCTCGTACGCCACCTCGATCGTCACGGCTCGCCCCCGGTGGACTCGGCACTGTGTAGGCCGAACGACCGGCCCAGCGCGGCGACCTCCCGCTCCATGCGTGGCACCAGCACGCGCGAGCGCCGGCCGACCAGCGCGCCGGCGGCCCGCGAGTTGACCACTGTGCGCAGGGCCTGCACCGCGGCGATGGCGCGGGGCACGTAGACGCGGCGGCGGCGCCGCTGCACGCCGCGTACGAACGCCTCGGCGCACCGCTCGACGGAGGTGACCGAGCCGACGGGCCACGGCAGGCTGCCGAACGCGCCGTCGAAGGACGGCAGGTCGCCCCGGGCGTCGCGGACCAGGTCCGTGTCGATCCAGCCGGGATGCGCGGTGCCGACGGCGACCCCGTGGTGGGCCAGCTCCAGCCGCAGCGCGGTGCCGAAGTGCTCGACTCCGGCCTTGGCGGCGCAGTACGCCGACATGCCCGGCAGCGCGGTGAACGCGGCGGTGGAGGAGACCAGCAGGTAGTAGCCGCGCGCCGCGATGACCGGGGCGGTGGTCGCGGCGACGGTGCGCATCACGCCGATCAGGTTCACCTCGACCGTGCGGGCCAGCGCCTCGATGTCGCCGGTGGCGACCGTGCCGAGGCTCGCCACGCCCGCGTTGGCGACGACCGCGTCGATCCGCCCGAACGCCCGCAGCGTCCCGGCGACGGCCCGCTCCAGCGCGCCGGAGTCGGTGACGTCGGCCTCGAACCAGCACGCGGCCTGCTCGCCGTGCACGGCGTCGAGCTCGTCGGCCAGCAGCCGCAGCCGGGCCGGCTCCAGCCCGACCAGGGCGAGCCGGGCGCCTCGGGCCGCGGCCAGCCGGGCGGTGTGCTCGCCGATGCCGCGCGCCGCCCCGGTGACCAGCACGACCTGCCCGGCCAGCGGGGCGTTCATCGCGGCACTCCGGCGGTCGCGGCGCGGGCCGGCACGGTGCGGTAGGCGCCCGGGTCGAAGCGGCGGGTGCGCAGCCAGTACGACCAGGTGAAGCCGGGCCACAGGGTGGAGTTGCGCCCGTGGGCGTCGAGGTACCAGCTGCGGCAGCCGCCGGTGGTCCACACCGTGCCGGCCATGTTCCGGTCCAGCTCTACGTTGTACGCCCGCTGCGCGTCCGGGTCGGGCTCGATGGCGGCGGCGCCGCTCGCGGCCAGGTGCCGCAGCGCGCCGAGCAGGTAGTCGAGCTGGCACTCGATCATGAAGACGACCGAGTTGTGGCCGAGCCCGGTGTTCGGGCCGAGCAGCAGGAACAGGTTCGGGAACCCGGCGACCGCGGTGCCGCGGTAGGCGTACATGCTGCCGTCCCAGTGCTCGGCCAGGGTGCGCCCGTCGGCGCCCCGGATCGTCCGCGCCATCGGCAGGTCGGTGACGTGGAAGCCGGTGCCGAACACGATGGTGTCGACCGGGTGGGCGCGCCCGTCCGCGGTGACCACGGCGCCGGCGGTGACCCGGGTGATCGGCTCGGTGACCAGGTCCACGTCGTCGCGTGCCAGCGTGGGGTAGAAGTCGTTCGACAGCAGCACCCGCTTGCAGCCCATGGTGTAGCGCGGGGTGAGCCGCTCGCGCAGCGCCGGGTCGGCCACCGAGCGGCGCAGGTGGCGGCGGGCCATGGCCTGGCCGAGCCGCATCAGCGCCGGGCGCAGGAACGCGACGGCCTGCAGCTCGCGTCCCCAGTACACCCCGGCCCGGACCAGCCGGTGGGTGAGCGGGGCGGAGCGGAACAGCCGCCGTTCGAGGGCGGTGATGCGCCGATCGCGGCGCGGCAGCACCCAGGCCGGGGTGCGCTGGAACAGCGTCAGGTGCCCGGCCTGCGGCGCGATCCGCGGCACGAACTGGACGGCCGACGCGCCGGTGCCGATCACCGCGACGCGCCGCCCGGTGAGGTCGAGGTCGTGGCGCCAGCGCGCGGAGTGGAACGTCTCGCCGCGGAAGTCCGCCAGGCCGGGCAGGTCGGGGAGGGACGGCTCGGTGAGCGGCCCGCCCGCCGCGATGAGCACCTCTGCCGAGTACGGCCCGTGCGAGGTGTCCAGCCGCCACACCTGGGCGTCGGGGTCCCACGCCGCGCCGTGCACCTCGTGGCCCAGCCGCAGGTGCGGGCGCACGCCGTGCTCGTCGGCGCAGCGGCGCAGGTAGTCCCAGATCTCCGGCTGCGGGGAGAAGCTGCGGCTCCAGCCGGGGTTGCGGGCGAACGAGAACGAGTACAGGTGCGACGGCACGTCGCAGGCGCAGCCGGGGTACGAGTTGTCGCGCCAGGTCCCGCCGACCTCGTCGCCGCGGTCGAACACCAGCAGGTCGTGGAAACCCGCGCCGCGCAGCCGGATCGCCGCGCCGATGCCGCCGAAGCCCGCGCCGATGATCGCGATCCGGGTGTGGCGGGGCCCGTCGTCGCTGTTCACGGGCTACCTCCTTGTGGTACCGGCCAGTACCATCCGTCTGCCCGAGAAATTACCACTCGGTAACACGCCGGGGAAGGGCGGGAATCGCCACGAACCGCCGGTACAGTCGGCACCCATTCGACCGTACGCGTCCGAGCAGCGGAGGAGCCGTGGCCGCCCCCACGAGAACGTTCGAGTCGGTCCGGCGTGACCTGACCACGGCGCTCGCCGAATGCGTGGCCGAGAAGGGCTACTCGTCGACCACCATCGCCGACATCGTGGCGCTGGCCCGGGTGTCCAAGCGCACCTTCTACGAGCACTTCGGTGCCAAGGAGGAGTGCCTGATGGCCCTCTACGAGCACGTCTGCGACCGGCTCATGCTGATCATCAGGGCGGCCGCCTCCGGGGACCAGCCGTGGCCGCAGCGCATCAGCGACGGCGCGGCGGCGTACCTCGGCGCGCTGGAGACCATGCCCGCGTTCACCCGGACCATGCTCGTCGAGGTGCAGGCGGCCGGGCACCGCGCGTTCCAGCTGCGCCAGCGCACCCTGCAGCGCTTCGCCGGGACGCTGGTCGACCTCGTCGAGGGCGGCCGGCTGACCGATCCCGACCTGCAGCCGCTGTCGCAGCCGCAGGCGCTGGCGATCGTCGGCGGCATCAACGAGCTGCTGCTGCACGCCATCGACCCGTACGCGGACTCGGCCGGCCCGGACGTGCAGGGCCGCTTCGCCGCGCTGCACGGTGACGTGGTCCGGCTCATCAGCGCGGTGCTCAAGGGCTGAAGCTGCACAGCGGGTGATCAACGCATAGACATCCAGTGTTGTGTCGCGCATGTTTCGTGTGCGACCATGACCGCAGTTCGCGTTGGGAGCACGCGCGACATCCTCGCCGAGGGCACCCGGTTTGCACCACCGGGACGGCGACGGCACGGACCGGTTCCGGTCGCGTGCATTCACCTTGCATGTTCCGCCCGCCGGGCCGGGCAATCCGCAGCACCGTGTGACGCCTTCGGCGCAGCCCTCCTCCCGGCTGCTTTCGGGGCGTCCATACCGGACCCCGGCCCCGGGATCCGGCCATGGCCCAAGGAGAAGGCAATGAAACTCCCGATCACCCTGTCCGGAAGGCGCAAGGCAGTTGCGCTCGCCGGCGCGAGCGCCCTCGTGGTAGCGGGGCTCGTGACGCTCCCGGCCGCGATGGCCCACGCCGCGCCCGGCTGCGACATCACCTACACCGCCAACGAGTGGACCGAGGGCGCCGGCACCGGCGGCTTCACGGCGAACATCACCGTCAAGAACACCGGTGACGCGCTGACCAGCTGGACGCTGCGCTACTCGTACGCCAACGGCCAGACGCTCACCCTGCCCGGCTGGTCGGCCAACTGGTCCCAGTCCGGCGCCAACGTCACCGCCGCCAGCCTGTCCTACAACGGCTCGCTGGGCACCGGCGCGTCGACCAGCATCGGCATCAACGGCCGCTGGACGGGCAGCAACACCAAGCCGACGTCGTTCACGCTCAACAACACCACCTGCACCACCGGCGGCGTGACCCCGAGCCCGAGCACCAGCCCGAGCCCGAGCACCCAGCCGAGCCCGAGCACCAGCGCGAGCCCGCAGCCCCGCTCGATCATCATCAGCCCGGCCTCGGTGAGCGTGGCCGAGGGCAGCAGCTCCTCGGTGACGGTGAAGCTCAGCGCGGCGCCGACGTCCAACGTGACCGTGGCGCTGGCGCGCTCCGGCGACACCAGCATCACCGCCCCCGCGTCGGTCACGCTGACGCCGTCCAACGCCGTCGCCGGCGTGAGCGTCGCCATCGCCGCCGCCGAGGACACCGACCAGACCAACGGCACCGCGACCGTCGCGGCGTCGGCCTCGGGCTACACCGGCGCCTCGCTGGCGGTCACCGAGATCGACAACGACATCACGCAGAGCGGCCGGGCGGACAACCCGTACGTCGGCGCCACCGGCTACGTGAACCCGAACTGGCGCTCCAGGGCCCTGGCCGAGACCGGCGGCAGCCGGATCGCCAACACCTCCACCGGTATCTGGCTCGACCGCATCGCCGCCATCGCGGGCAACAGCAGCACCATGGGCCTGCGGGCGCACCTGGACGAGGCGGTCGTGCAGGACGCCGCCAACGGCTCGGCGCGGCTGACGATCCAGTTCGTGATCTACAACCTGCCGGGCCGCGACTGCTCGGCGCTTGCCTCCAACGGCGAGCTGGGCGTGGACGAGCTGCCGCGCTACAAGTCGGAGTACATCGACCCGATCGCGGCCATCATGTCCGACTCGAAGTACGCCAACCTGCGGATCGTCGCGATCATCGAGATCGACTCGCTGCCGAACCTGGTGACGAACCTCAACATCGCCAAGTGCGCGACGATGAACTCCAACGGCGGCTACGTCAAGGGCGTCGGGTACGCGCTGACCAAGCTCGGCGCGATCCCGAACGTCTACAACTACATCGACTCGGCCCACCACGCCTGGCTCGGCTGGGACACCAACTTCGGCCCGACCGCGGTCAAGCTGAAGGAGGCGGCGGTCGCCGAGGGCAGCACGGTCAACAACGTGCACGGCTTCATCACCAACACCTCCAACTACTCGGCGCTGACCGAGCCGTTCATCAACATCAGCGGCACGGTGGGCGGCTCGCCGATCCGCCAGTCCAAGTGGATCGACTGGAACTACTACGCTGACGAGCTCTCGTTCGCGCAGGCGTTCCGCAGCCGCCTGGTGCAGGAGGGCTTCAACTCCAACATCGGCATGCTGATCGACACCTCGCGCAACGGCTGGGGCAACTGCGTGCAGGCCCCGTGCCAGCCGATCCAGACCACCCGCCCGACCGCGGCCAGCACGTCGACCAACGTGGACACGTACGTGAACCAGTCCCGGATCGACCGGCGCATCCACGCGGGCAACTGGTGCAACCAGGCCGGTGCGGGCCTCGGCGAGCGGCCGACCGCCGCGCCGCAGCCCGGCATCGACGCCTACGTCTGGATCAAGCCCCCGGGCGAGTCGGACGGTTCGAGCTCGCTGATCCCGAACGACGAGGGCAAGGGCTTCGACCGGATGTGCGACCCGACCTACACGGGCAACCAGCTCAACGGCAACAACATGACCGGGTCGCTGCCCAACGCCCCGATCTCCGGTCAGTGGTTCTCCGCCCAGTTCCAGCAGCTCATGGCCAACGCGTACCCGCCGCTCTCCTGACCCGGCACCACTGAGGAAGGGCACCTTCTCCACGCTGGGCGTGGTGGAAGGTGCCCTTCCGCACTGCTCGGATGAGCGGGCCGCCGCCGGACCCGGCGCGCCACCCTGGGCCGGCCGATCCGAGCGCGACCGCTGCTGGTCAGCCGCCTAGGCCGAACGGCAGGCGGAGTCCGCCGCGCTCGTCCCGCCCGCCGGAGCCGCCGTCGACGCCGTTGCCGTTGCCGTTGTCGTTGCCGGGGGTGCCGCTGCCGGAGTCACCGTTGCCGTTGTCGCTGCCGGAGTCGCCGTTGCCGCTGTCGCCGTTCGAGCCGTTGCCGTTGTCGGCGTCGTTGCCGGACTGGTCGCCGTCGCGGCCGGGCCGGTCGCCGTTGTCGCCGTTGCCGCGGTCGTCACCGTTGTCGCGGTCCTCGTCGCGCTCCGGCTCCTCGGTCACCTGCGGGCGCGGGGCGAACGCGCGCTCCCGTGACGGCGCCGGGAAGTCCTTGACCTCCAGGCCCGCCGAGCCGGTGGCCAGGGTCTGCGCCACCGCGCGGGACACCTTCGGCAGCACCGCCGCCCCCACCGCGTCGGCGTGGCTGTCCGGGTTCGCCGCGATCGCGGCGGCGGCCAGCTGCGGGGTGAACGCCGCGAACGTCTCGGTCATGTTGTCCTGCGAGCTGCCCGTCTTGCCCGCGACCGGGCGGTCGCCGAGCAGCCCGGACACGGCGGTCGCGGTGCCGCCGTCGCAGCGGCCGAAGGCGCCGTCCTGGCCGACGGGGCAGCGGGCCGCGTCGGTGGCCGCGCGGGCGACCTCCGGGTCGATCGCCGGGGCGCAGGCCGGGTGGACCACGTCCAGCGCCCGGCCGGAGGAGTCGATCACCGAGTCGACCGGCTGCGGGGTGCAGTAGACGCCGTCGGCGGCCAGCGTGGCGTACGCGTTCGCCAGGTCGAGCGGGGTGGTCAGCGACACGCCCAGCACGAACGAGCCCCAGCCGGACGCGTCGGTCGCGGCGTGCTCAGCATCGGCCGGGTGCCGGAACTTCACGCCCAGCCGCTGCGCCATCTCGATCGTCTTGTCCGCGCCGACCTGCTGCTCCAGCCAGACGAAGTACGTGTTCACGGACCGGCCGAACCCGGTCCACATGTCCCGCTCGCCGTCCATCCAGGAGGCGTTGTCGTTCTTCGGGCACCAGTACCCGTCGCAGCTGACCGGGCTGTCCTTCGGCTCGGGCCAGCGCGTCTTCAGCCGCGACGGCGAGTCGAACGTGGTGTCCAGCGTCTGGCCCGCCTCCAGCGCGGCCAGCATGGTGAACATCTTGAACGTCGAGCCGGCCTGGTAGCCGTAGACGCTGCCACCCCCGGCGACGAGCTGGTTCATGGTGTTGCCCGCGCCGGGCGCGGCGCTGTAGTGCCGGTTGATCGCCAGCGCCAGCACCTTGCCGGTGCCCGGCTGCACCACGGCCATCGGCAGGGCGCGCTTGTCGGCGTACCCGTAGACCTTGGTGACCTGCGCCTGGGCCTCGTCCTGGATCCTGGGGTCCAGTGTGGTGACGATGCGGTAGCCGCCCTGGCGCAGCGCCTGCTCCCGCTGCTCCGGGGTGTCGCCGAACGCCGTCTGGTCGCGCCACCAGCCGCGGAAGTAATCGCAGAAGAAGCCCCAGCCCTTGCGGGACGCGGTGCAGTCGTTGGGGCTCGCGCCGCGCTTGAACTTCGGAGTGACCGCGCGCGCCGCGTCGGCCTGCGCCGCGGTGATCGCGCCGGTGCCGGTCATCGCGTTGAGCACGTACTCGCGCCGGCCCAGCGCCTGCTTCTCGTCGCCGGTCAGCGGGTTGTCCGCCTCCGGCGACTGCAGCAGCCCGGCCAGCAGCGACGCCTCATCCAGGGTCAGCTTCGCCGGATCCTTGGAGAAGTACGTGTGCGCGGCGGCGTAGATGCCGTACGCCCCGGCGCCGAAGTAGGCGATGTTCAGGTAGCGCTCGAGGATCTGCTCCTTGGTCAGCTCCTTCTCCACCGCCAGCGCGTACCGGGCCTCGCGGATCTTGCGGGTGGGCGTCTGCTCGGTGGCGGACGCGCGCTCCTGCGGCGTCAGCGACGGGTCGCTCTTGAGCACGTTGCGCACGTACTGCATGGTCAGCGTCGAGGCGCCCTGGGAGACGCCGCCGCTGGTCCCGTTGGCGACGACCGCCCGCAGCACGCCCTTGAGGTCGACCCCGTGGTGGGAGTAGAAGCGCGAGTCCTCGGCGGCGACCACGGCCTGCGCCGCGACCGGGGCGACCTCGGCCAGCGTCACGTCCCGCCGGTTCTCGTCGTAGAAGGTGGTGACGACCGTCTTGCCGTCGTTGGCGTAGAGGTAGCTGGCCTGCGCCGTGGTCGGGTGCTGCAGCACCTGCGGCAGCGAGTCGTACGCGGGCGCCGTCTTCTCCACCGCCCAGTTGGCCAGCGCCGCGGCGGGCATGGCACCGGCCGCGACGACCGCGCCCGCCACCACGGCAAGCAGCGTGAGACGGGTCATCCGGTTGAGCTGCGGCATCGCGGCACCTTCGGGGGAGGAGGCGGGGATGCTCAAGCCTGCCCGGAGATCGCCGAACTGCCAGGTTTTGTGGGATACATCGCACCTGAGCAGGGCATATACGGACTAGTTCCGACGTAGGCGGCGCACCGCCGCGCGCGCCCAGCGGGCGGGAGCCAGCAGCGCCCGGCCGAGCCGGAAGCTCGCCGAGCCCCGCAGCTGCGCGGCGGTCCGCCGGGCACCGCGCAGCGCGTCCTCCGCCGCGCGCCGCTGCTGGTCCGTGCGGGCGGTCACCCCGCGCGCGTGTTCCAGCTCCGTGCGCAGCCGCCGGTGTGCCAGCAGCAGCTCCTGGTACGCCGCGACGTCCGGCGGCGTGCCCGCGTCGACCGCCGCCAGCCGCCGCGCCAGCTCGTCCCGCCCGGTCCGGTCCAGGCCCGCGCGGGCGGCGCGGAGGTCCGCCTCGAACGCGACCGCCTGCGCCACCGCGTCCGGGTCCGGCCGCTGCCCGGCCGCGCCCGTCAGGACCAGCGTCAGCGCGTCGGCGTCGAGCGTGTCGGGCCACGGATGCACCGCGCCGCGGGTCAGCAGATCCACCGCGAACCGCCGCAGCGTCCGCGCCAGCACCACCGGGTACGGCCGCTCGCCCGCAAACCACGACCGGTCGAGCACGGCCGGGCCGTCCCCGGTCAGCACCAGGCCGTCCAGGCCCGTGCACGCGTACGCCCCGCCGACCAGACCGCGCTCGTCGGCGTGCCCGCGCAGCCAGTCGGCGTACGCGATGAGCAGGCGCCGCACGCGCGGAGTGTCCCGCCGACGGCACGCGTCGCGCAGCACCCGCGCGAACCCCGGCCCGGCCGGCACCGGCCCGGCCAGCAGCGACAGGTCGCGGCCGACCCCGAACGCGGCGACGTCCGCGGGTGCCGGCGGGACCACCTCGCGCGCGCCGCCGCGCAGCGTCCAGGTCACCGCGGCCGGCCCGGCGGGCTCGGCCGCCACCAGCTCAGGCAGCTCGGGCAGATCGGCCGGTTCGCGGACGGCCAGCACCAGCCAGAGCGGGGCGAAGGCCGCACCGAGGCCGTTGGCGAGCGCGTCGGCCGCCAGGGCGTGCGGGTCGCCGAGCGTCGGCGCGCCGGGTTCGCCCGCCCAGGCGTCCGCCAGCGCCGCACTCACCGCCCCGCTCGGCTCGCCGTCGGCTGCCTGCACCGCCCCGGCCTGCGGGTCGAGAAGGAGCGCGGGGGCGACCGGGTCGGGGTAGCCGAGCCAGCGTCGGCGGACGGACAGGCCGTCGCGGGCCAGCACCGTGTCCAGCCGGTCGGGGCTGCCGGGACGGTCGGGGTCGGTGACCGCGGGGGCGTGCCAGTGCCGGTCGGCGCCCTCGTGCGGGGTCGGCGTCAGCGCGGTCAGCTCGTGCACGCCGAGCGGGTTGGCGAGCCCGAGCAGCAGTGTGCCGCCGGGCGCGAGCAGCCCCGCCACGGTTTCAAGAGCCTGCGCCCAACCGAGCTGGCGGCCCTCCGCCGACACGACTCGGTCCAGCCCGTCGAGCGCCACGATCACGTCGTACGCCCGCCCGGCAGGCGCTTCGGGGCCGCCGCAGACGACCTCGACTCCGGTCGCGGCAGCGGCGGCGAGGGCGTCGTGCCGCGAGCGCAGCAGCCAGGTGACCCGCTCCGGCGGCACGGGCAGCGCGGCCACCAGCGCCGGGTCGTGCGGCCCGGCGACCAGCACCCGGGCGTCGGCCGGCACGGCCAGGGCGAGCAGCGCGGCGGCCGCGCGGCCGCGGAACGGCCCGGGAGCGCCGGTGAGATCGGACCAGTGCGGCATCTCCACCGGGGTGCGCGTCACCGCCGCCGCGCGGCGTCCCCGCTCCACGGTGCTCATCCGGCCTCCCCGGCGCCGGGCCAGCCGAGCAGCGCGCGCAGCTCGTCGGGGGAGGCGAGGTGGTCGAGGCCCAGCTCGTCGTGGGCCACCTGACGGGCGGTGGCGAGGTGGACCTGCTCGCCGTGCAGCTCGGCCCACTGGCGGCGGACCCGCTCGGCGCCGCCCATGGTCTGGTCCTCGTCGGCCAGTGTCATCGGGTCGCCGTACACGGCGGGTTCGCAGCCCGCGCTGATGCCGTAGAGGACCGCGGTGGACAGGCGGTTGGCGGCCACCCGCTGGTGCCGCCGCAGCGCCGCGAGCTGGCGGTGCAGGAAGTCGGGGTCGCCGTCGCGCCGGCCCCAGCCACGCCGGCCGTGGCAGATCACCTCGTACCCGGCGCGCTCGTAGACGCGGCGCACGCGCGGCGCGGTGTACTCGTTCCAGTGCAGGCAGATGGTGACCGGCCCGGTCTCGACGGCGCGGATGGTGTCGGCCAGCCGGTGGTGGTCGCCGAGCACCTCCTGCTTCTCCCAGCCGTGGAACGGGTACCAGATGGTGCCGTGGCGTTCGGCGGGCTCCGGCGGCGCCATGCGCAGCAGGTACGCCCACGGTGCGCCGAGCACGAAGACGTTGCGCCGGCCGAGCGACCACGCGCGGCGCCGGGTCTGGTCGGACCAGACCAGCAGCGGGTCACGGCCCTCGATGCGGGCGTGCAGCTCCCAGCCGTCCCCGATGTTCCACCCGTGCTGCAGGTACCCCTCCACGCGCGGCTGCGGGTCGGTCAGCCCGCACCACGCGCCGAGGATCGCGGCGTGGCCGTAGAAGTGGTTCACGTGGTGCATGGCGCCCTGGTGCTCCGCGAGTTACGGATATTTCTGGCAATCTTCCCAGAACGGTCGCTGTGACGCCCGACACGCCGGAAAAGTTCTGGAGGTGGAGGAAATATCGTTGCGATGCGTATAGTTGAACCATCACGTAAACCTGTAACGCCAACCCTGGAGGACATCGTCATGACCACGAACACCCGTACCTGGCACGGTCTCACCATCCCGACCGCCGGCACCTTCGCCCTCGACCCCGCGCACACGCGGGTCGGGTTCGTCATCCGGCACCTCGTGGTGAGCAAGGTGCGCGGCGCGTTCAAGGACGTGGCCGGTGAGATCGTCATCGCGGAGGAGCCGCTGGACTCCTCGGTGACCGCCACCATCCAGGCGGCCAGCATCGACACCGGTGTGGCCGACCGCGACAACCACCTGCGCACCGGCGACTTCCTCGAGATCGAGAAGTACCCGGAGCTCAGCTTCCGCAGCACCGGGCTGCGCGCCAAGTCCGGCGAGCACTTCATCCTCGTCGGCGAACTGACCATCAAGGACGTCACCAAGCAGGTCGAGCTGGAGCTCGAGTTCGGTGGCGTGCAGAAGAGCCCGTACGGCCAGGAGGTCATCGGCTTCAGCGCCACGACCGAGATCGACCGCGAGGAGTACAACGTCACCTGGAACCAGACGTTGGAGACCGGCGGCGTGATGCTCGGCAAGACGCTGAAGATCGAGATCGAGGGCGAGGCGGTTCGCCAGGCCTGACCTGAGCGGGCTCCGCGCGGCCGCGACCACCGGTCCGCGACGCCGCCCGATCCGGTGCGCTTCATTGGGGGGAGCGCGCCGGGGGGGTGCGGGCGGCGTCCGGGTGGCCGCGGCCGCCGCGTACTCCGAAGCGCCGGTCCTGCCGTGCACACGGTGGGGCCGGCGCTCGGCGTATCCCGCACCCGCGACCGGCAGCACGGTTGCATCGCAGATGCGAGGGGTAGATTCGGGCCATGACCGCATTCCGCATCGGGGAGGCCGCCGAGCTGCTCGGCGTCAGCGCGGACACGGTGCGCCGGCTCGTCGACTCGGGGCGGCTGCGGGCGCACCGCGACGAGCACGACCATCGCGTGGTGGCGGGGGCAGACCTGGCGGCGTACGCCCGCGCCCAGGCCGACGACCCCGACGGGCGCGCCGACCGGTCCTCGGCCCGCAACCGGCTGCGCGGCATCGTCACCGCCATCGTCAAGGACACGGTGATGGCACAGGTCGACATCCAGGCGGGCCCCTTCCGGGTGGTGTCCCTGATGAGCCGCGAGGCGGTCGACGAGCTCGGCCTCGACGTCGGCAGCGTCGCGGTCGCCGTCATCAAGTCCACCAACGTGGTCGTCGAACGTGACTGACCCCGCACTGGGCGGGGGGTGGCCTGGGCAGCGGGCGCTGCTGGCCGCGCGGTTGGTGGTCGAGCGGCCCGGGTTCCGGCTGGACGTGGCGCTGTCGGCGGGGCCGGGCGAGGTGGTGGCGCTGCTCGGGCCGAACGGGGCGGGCAAGACCACGGCGCTGCGCGCCCTGGCCGGGCTGCTGCCGCTGCACGGCGGGCGGCTGCGGCTGGGCGAGGTGCTGCTCGACGATCCCGTCGCCGACGTGTTCGTGCCGCCCGAGCGCCGACGCATCGGCGTGGTGTTCCAGGACCACCTGCTCTTCCCGCACCTGTCCGCGCTGGACAACGTCGCGTTCGGCCCGCAGTCGCGCGGTGCCGGGCGGCGCGCGGCCCGCGCCGAGGCGCACCGCTGGCTGGAGCGCTTCGGGCTGGCCGGGTACGCCAAGCAGCGGCCGCGGCAGCTGTCCGGAGGCCAGGCCCAGCGGGTGGCCCTGGCGCGGGCGCTGGCCGTACACCCGGATCTGCTGCTGCTCGACGAGCCGCTGGCCGCGCTGGACGCCCGCACCCGGATGGAGACGCGCGCCCGGCTGCACCACGACCTGCGCGCACACGAGGGCGCGACGCTGCTGATCACCCACGATCCGCTGGACGCGCTGGTGCTGGCCGACCGGCTGGTCATCGTCGAGGACGGCCGGATCGTGCAGGAGGGCGACGCCGCCACGATCACCGCCCGCCCGCGCACCGAGTACGTCGCCCGCCTGGTCGGGCTGAACCTCTACCGCGGCCGGGCCGACGGGCACGACGTCACGCTGGCCGGCGGGTTCACCATGGTCGCCGACGACGAGGTGCACGGCGACGCGTTCCTGGCGTTCGCGCCCTCGGCCGTCGCACTGCACCCGCAGCGCCCCGCGGGCAGCCCGCGCAACACGTGGCAGGCGACGGTGGTCGGGGTGCTGCCGCACGGCGACCACCTGCGGGTCGAGCTCGGCGGCCCGATCCACGCCGCCGCGGAGATCACCCCCGCCGCCGCCGCCGCCCTGGGCCTGCTCCCCGGCGCCGAGGTCTGGGCCGCCGTGAAGGCCACCGAGACCAGGGCGTACCCGTACTGACGCCGACCTGACCCCTGCGCCGAGGTCTCGGCGGAGGCGGCGAAGATCGCGAGTTCGGGTCAGAAGGTGAGGTCAGACTGCGTTTTCTGACCCGAACCAGCGATCGTCCCGGCCCGCCCCTGCCTTACCTCACCACTGGGCGAGGTAGGTGGGGTGGGGGTGGCGGGTGACGGACTCGATCACGCCGGCGTCGCGGATGTCGCGTTCGATCAGCGTGAAGGCGGGGCCGTCGGGGGCGGTGAGCAGGGGCAGGGGAGTGCGCATGGAGACCTTCGCGGCGGACTTGGCCCGCCGCACGGACTCGATCGCCTCGGTCGCCGCCGCCAGCAGGGCCGGGTCGCCGGCCCAGGCGTCCAGGTCGGACGGGCACGGCCAGGCGGCGCGGTGGATCGAGCCGGGCTGCCACCACGACCACGCCTCCTCGGTCACGAACGGCAGCACCGGGGCGAGCAGGCGCAGCAGCACCGACAGCGCGGTACGCAGCGCCAGCCGGGCCGAGTCCGCGGCGGCGTCGCCGTGCTGGCCGTACGCGCGCAGCTTCACCAGCTCCAGGTAGTCGTCGCAGAACAGCCAGCAGAAGCGCTCGGCGGCGGCCAGGGCACGGCCCTGGTCGTACTGCTCCAGCGCGGCGGTGGTCTCGGCGATCACCGGGCGCAGCGCGGCCAGCAGGGCGCGGTCCAGCGGCTCGGTCACCGCGGCGTCGGTTCCGGGCGCGCCGAGGCCGAGCACGAACCGGGCCGCGTTGAGGATCTTCGTGGCGAGCCGGCGCCCCACCCGCATCTGGCCGGTGTCGAAGGCGGTGTCGGCGCCCGGCCGGGCGGACGCGGCCCAGTAGCGCACCGCGTCGGAGCCGTGCTCCTGCAGCAGCCCGAGCGGGGTCACCACGTTGCCCACCGACTTCGACATCTTCTTGCGGTCCGGGTCGAGGATCCAGCCCGCGATGGCGGCGTTGCGCCAGGGCAGCGCGTCGTGCTCGGTGTGCCCGCGCAGCGCCGTGGCGAACAGCCAGGTCCGGATGATCTCGTGCGACTGCGGGCGCAGGTCCATCGGGAACACCTTGGCGAACAGGCCGTCGTCGGAGCCCCAGCCGCCCGCGATCTGCGGGGTCAGCGACGAGGTGGCCCAGGTGTCCATCACGTCGGGGTCGGCGGTGAAGCCGCCGGGGCGGCCGCGCTGGTCCTCGGCGTACCCGGGCGGGGCGTCGGAGCTGGGGTCGACCGGCAGCGTGTGCTCGGCCGGGATGATGGGGTTCGCGTGGTCGGGCTGCCCGTGGGCGTCCAGCGGGTACCACACCGGGATCGGCACGCCGAAGAAGCGCTGGCGGCTGATCAGCCAGTCCCCGGCCAGGCCGTGCACCCAGTGCTCGTACCGGGTGCGCATGTGCGCCGGGTGCCAGGCCAGCTCGCGGCCGCGGGCCAGCATGCGCTCGCGCAGGTCGGCGTCGCGCCCGCCGTTGCGGAGGTACCACTGCCGGGTCGACACGATCTCCAGCGGCCTGTCGCCGCGTTCGTAGAACTTCACCGGGTGGGTGATCGGCTCGGGCTCGCCGAGCAGGTCGCCGTGCTCGCGCAGCAGCGTCGTCACCCGCTCCCGCCCGCTGTGCACGGTGGCCCCGGCGAGTTGCGCGTAGTACTCCCGCCCGGTGTCGGACATGCCGTCGGGGGCGTCGGGCAGGAAGCGGCCGTCGAAGCCGAGCACGGGCCGGGTGGGCAGGTCCAGCTCGCGCCACCAGATCACGTCGGTGGTGTCGCCGAAGGTGCACACCATGGCGATGCCGGTGCCCTTGGCCGGGTCGGCGAGCCGGTGCGCCAGCACCGGCACCCGCGTGCCGAACAGCGGGGTGCGCACGGTGGTGCCGAACAGCGGCCGGTACCGCTCGTCGTCCGGGTGCGCCACCAGGGCCACGCAGGCGGGCAGCAGCTCCGGGCGGGTGGTCGCCACGACCACGGGTGCGGCCGCGTCGGGGTGGAAGGCCAGCCGGTGGTACGCCCCCGGGCGGTCCCGGTCCTCCAGCTCGGCCTGCGCCACGGCGGTGCGGAACGTGGTGTCCCACAGCGTCGGGGCCTGCGCCGGGTAGGCGTCGCCGCGGGCCAGCGCGCGCAGGAACGCCCGCTGCGACACCGCGCGGGCCCGCGCGCCGATGGTGGTGTAGAGCAGCGACCAGTCCACCGACAGCCCCACCAGGCGCCACACCTGCTCGAACGCCTCCTCGTCGTGGGCGGTCAGCCGCTCGCACAGCTCGATGAAGTTGCGCCGCGACACCGGCAGCTGGGTCTTGCCGGGCTTCTCCGGCGGGGTGAAGCCGGGGTCGTACGGCAGCGCCGGGTCGCAGCGCACGCCGTAGAACTGCTGCACCCGGCGCTCGGTGGGCAGCCCGTTGTCGTCCCACCCCATCGGGTAGAACACGGCCCTGCCGCGCATGCGCTGGAAGCGGGCGATGACGTCGGTCTGGGTGTAGGAGAACACGTGCCCCACGTGCAGCTCACCGCTGGCGGTCGGGGGCGGGGTGTCGATGCTGAACACGCGCTCGCGCGGCGCGTCGCGGTCGAAGCGGTACACGCGCTCGTCTTCCCAGCGCTGCGCCCACTTGCTCGGCAGACCGTCGATGGTCGGCTTGTCCGGAAGGCTCATGACCTCACCTCGGGGGAACAGGCGCCCGTACGCGAGAGAGAGGCCGGATACGACCACCGCGCGCCGGGGCGCGGTGATCGAAGGATGCTACGCGCGGCCCGAGTCGGCTACGCGTACGACGAACGATGCGGAGAGCGCGTGGGTCATGGCTCCTCCTTCGGCATCGGTCGGTTGCCACGATCCTAGCCCGCCGGGTCGGCGCCGCGCACCCGGTAACCGGGTCGTGTCAGCCGTCGGCGCCGGGCGACCGGCGGGCCTCACGCCACGCAGGCGCGGCGGCCGCCGCTGTATCCTGATTCTCTTGTGACCACCTCTGACCTGGCCGGCGCGCTCGACGGCGGCCGCCACATGACGCGCATCACCACCTTCTACCCCCGCCGCGGGCGGGTGAGCGGGCGGCACGAGGACGCGCTGACCAGGCTGTGGCCCACCTACGGTGTGCGCATCGCCGACCCGTACCCGCCGCTGGACCCCGCCGCCCTGTTCGGCCGGACCGCGCCGCTGGTGCTGGAGATCGGCTCCGGCATGGGCGACGCCACCGTGGCCATGGCCGAGGCCGATCCCGGCCGCGACTACCTGGCCGTCGAGGTGTTCCCGCCCGGCCTGGGCAACCTGCTGGCGGTGGTCGAGGAGCGCGGGCTGACCAACGTGCGGGTCGCCCAGGGCGACGCGCTGCACCTGCTGCGGCACATGCTCGCGCCGGACTCGCTGGCCGCGGTGCACGTCTACTTCCCGGACCCGTGGCCCAAGGCGCGCCACCACAAGCGCCGGCTGATCCAGCCGGACAACGTGGCGCTGCTGCGCTCGCGGCTGGCCGTGGGCGGCGTGCTGCACTGCGCCACCGACTGGGCCGACTACGCCGAGCAGATGGCCGAGGTGCTGGACGGGGCCGACGGCCTGGCCAACCTGCACGACGGCTTCGCCCCCCGCCCCGCGCACCGCCCGGTCACCAAGTTCGAGCAGCGTGGCCTGGCCGCCGGTCGCCAGATCTTCGACCTTCTCTACCACCGCACCGCTTGAGAACAAGGGCACCTTCGCGACGCTGCGCGTGGTGGAAGGTGCCCTTCTCAGCGCACTGTCGCCGTAGGTAAGTTTCGTCGTCTAGTTGTTACTTGTAGCTTCTCGACGAGATCGACGTATTCTCATTAATGTCAGGCCACCAGACCCTCTTACCCCGGGAGGACCTCCATGGTGGCCACCATGTCACCCCTGCTGCGCCGCGTGGCGGCGTTCGGCGGCGGCGTAGCGCTGACCCTCGGCGCGCTGCTGACCGTCCCCACCGCCGCCCAGGCGAGCACCGACTACGGCCCCGCAGCCTGGGTGCCGGCCAGCACCAGCAACTACACCAACGCCAGCCGCGAGACCGACTACAACATCAACTACGTGGTGATCCACACCGTGCAGGGCTCGTACACCAGCGCCATCAACTGGTTCCAGAACCCGGCCGCGCAGGTCAGCGCGCACTACGTGGTGTCCAAGGGCGGCGCGGTGACGCAGATGGTGCGCGAGGCCGACGTCGCCTGGCACGCCGGCAACTGGACCTACAACACGCAGTCCATCGGCATCGAGCACGAGGGCTACGTGGAGCAGGACGGCTGGTACACCGAGGCGATGTACCAGGCCTCGGCCGCCATCGTGCGCAGCGTGACCAGCAAGTACAACATCCCGCGCGACCGCGCCCACATCATCGGGCACAACGAGGTCCCCGGCGCCACCCACACCGACCCCGGTTCCCGGTGGAACTGGACGTACTTCATGCAGCTGGTCAACGGGACGACCCCGCCGCCGTCGTGGACGTCGACGGTGGACAACACCACCGCGGGCCGCTTCACCGCCTCGGCGAACTGGGGCACCTCGACCTACTCGACGCAGCGCTACGGCGCCGACTACCGGTACGCCAACCCGCAGGCGGTCTCCGACGCGGCCTGGTACAAGTTCAACATCCCGGCGACCGCGAGCTACCGGATCGAGGTCTGGTATCCGGCCGTCGCCGGCTACAACACGACCACGCCGTACGTCATCGCGACGACAGGCGGCAACGCCACCGTCCAGGTCAACCAGCAGGCCAACGGCGGCAGATGGGTCAACCTCGGCACGTTCAGCCTCGCCGCGGGCGACTACAACGCCGTCGGGGTCAGCCGCTGGACCAGCAGCTCCGGCTACGTGATCGCCGACGCCGTCCGGCTCACCCGGGTCTGATCCCCGCCGCCGCGTGACCGAAGCTCCGTCCCTGCTCGTCGGCAGGGACGGAGCTTGCGTCATGGGCGGGACGGGGGACGCGGCCGGTCTCCCGGATGCGGATCATCGTGTGGCCTGCTAGGCTCCTGCGCATGTACATCTGAGCGTGATCCCGCGCCCGCGCCGACTGCGCGCGGCGAGCGTGCCGCGCCGCCCCGCTGGGGCCGCGCCGTCTGATCCGTCTTTTCCCACGCCCCTGCCATATCGGCGGCCGTCGGCGTGCCCGCATCCGTAGGAGACACTCATGCGTGAAGATCACAGCTCGGAGCAGCCCGCCGCGGCGGACGAGACCGCCGGCGAGGCCGAGCAGCAGCCCATGAACCGCGCCGAGCGCCGGGCCAAGGGCAAGCAGTCCGGCCAGCAGCAGGCGCACGGCAAGCAGGCGTTCACGCCGAAGAAGAGCCAGGGCCACGGCCCGCGCCTGTGGGCCAACCGCCGCGCCGGCTGACCCGTCGCCACCAGCACCTCGATCCGCCGATCCCGGTCCGCCGGGGTCGGCGGATCCGTGTTTGTCGGTGCCCCTGCCTAGACTCCGCCGGCATGACGATGCCGACCATTGTGGACTGTATGACCGAGCGCGGGGCGCCGCCGTGTGCGGTCCGTGTGGTGACCAGCCGTGTGCCGAGCGGGGTGGGTGGCAGATGTCCGGCCCGGTGATGGAGCAGCTCGACCGCGTCGCGGAGCGGATCGCCCGCGGCGAGCTCGACGCGGCGGCGGCCGGGCTCGTGGCGGCGCGGCGCGCGGGCGGCGGGGCGGGCCTGCGCCCGCTGCTGGAGCCGATCGCGACGCTGCCCGAGCCGCAGCTGCTGGCGCTGGTGCGGGCCCTGCTGCGGTTGCGCCGTGACGACGGCGGCTGGCACACCGACAGCGTGCTCGGCGCGCTGTGCCCGCTGCTGCCGCAGGACCTGCCCGCCGACCTGGTGGCCGAGCTGCTCACGTTCGCCGTGGACAGCTCGTACGACATCCCGGTGCTGACCCTGGCCCGGCTGGTGGCGCAGCAGCTGCGGCAGGGTGCGCTGCCGCCCGCGGTCCTGGCCGTCATGGAGCGGCGCAAGCGGGAGAGCCTGTGGCTGCGCGAGCTGGCCGCCACCGCGGCCGCGCGGGCGATGCGGTAGCGGGCCCGGTGGCACCGGTCAGGGGCGGGCCGCGGGGGACCGCCGCCGGTCGGTGCACACCGGAGGGGACATGACCGTCTGCTCGGCGCTGTACGCCAGGGTGACGGTGACGCAGTAGTCGCGCCGCGGGTCGAGGCCGAGCAGGGTGAAGCTCTCCGTGCCCGCGGGCAGCGACTGCATGGCGCGCATGGGCTCGCCCGCGGGCGCGGCCGACAGCACCACCGCCGCCGCCACGCCGTCCGGGTAGGACCAGGTGACCAGCAGCCGGTCGTCCTCGTCGGCGACGGCGAGCCCGGTCGCGGCCGGGGGAGCGGACGCCGCGGGTGCGGCGGAAGTGGCGGCGGGCGGTGCCGTCCCCTCACCGGGGTCGGGCCCGGCGGCCAGCAGGAACGTGCCGACCAGCGCGATGATGGCGACCAGCGCCGCGCACACCGCCAGCGCCGCGGCACCGGCTCCACGCCGTCGCCGCACCGGTGGGGCGTACGACGTGCGCAGCCCCGGCGGCGGTGTGGTCGGCACGGGGAACGGCAGCTCCTCCCGCCGCGCCGGGACCTGCGCGCCGGTCCACGCCGGGGCCTGCTCGCCGGACCGGCCGGGCCAGGCCGGGGGCTGTTCCCCCGAGCGTCCGGGCCAGGCCGGGTCGCCGGATCGGTCGGGCCACGTGTCGTCCGGTCCCGTGTCGTCCGGCCGCCCCGTGGCGCCGGCGGACGGGTCGTCCGGGGACGGGGCGTGCCGGGTGCGGCGGATGCGGGCCGGGTCGTCGTACCGCTCGAAGATCTCGTCGTCGGGCCACTCCTCCGCCGGGTCGGCAGCGGCGGAGGCGGCAGCGGTGCGGTGCGGGCCGGGGATGAGATCGTCAGGGTGGGGGACCAGCACCGGCAGCACGCCGGGTCCCGGGTCCCGCGCTCCGGCCGCCTGCTCCTCGGGCGGGGAGGCGCCGCAGCGGTGCTCGACCTGCGCCTGCGCCCGGGCCGCGGCCTGCAGCAGCCGGTGCACCTCGTCGCCGGCCGGCACCGCGGCGACCTGCGCGCGGGCGCGGGCCAGCAGTTCGTGCGCCTGGTCGAAGTCGCCGCAGTCGCGCCACATGCCGGCCAGCCGGATCGTCATCCGGACGGTGACCGGATGGCTCGGACCGTGCCGTGACGTGTACGCGGCCAGCGCCTCGGCCAGGTGGCGGCGGCCGTCCACGCAGCTGCCCCGCGCGTGCTCGACCACGGCGGCGTCCGCGCGGGCGGACAGGGCGCGGTCGCTGTCGGGCCCGTCGACCAGGGACAGGTCGCGGATCAGATCCTGGTAGAGCTCGGCCGCCCGGTCCAGGGCGCCGGTGCGGTGCATGGTGACCGCCAGCACGCCGAGCGCGTGCAGGGTGCGCCGGTCCAGGTCGCCGTGCAGGGCCTGCGCGGCGGCGTGGGCGTACGCCGCCCAGCTGCGGGCCGCGTGCGGCTCGCCCAGGTGCAGCAGCACCCCGGCGTAGAGCGCGGCGGTGTCGGCTTCGGCCGCGTCGGCGTGGCGCGGGTCCTGGTGCGCCAGTGCCAGCTGGTCCCGGAGCAGCTGTTGCGCAGCCGGGAAGTCGAGCCGGCGCACCAGCTCGCGAGCGCGGGCCAGCCGTCCCCCCTCAGGCATGGCACCCATCGTGCCCGTTTACCCACGATCTGTGAAGTCCCCAGATCAACACTCCTGTCCGGACGGTCCCGCCCTCGTGCAAGATCGCCCGACTTGCCAGGCACCTGGGCGAAAGAGCGGTCAAGATACGCCCATCTGCCAGGCAAGTCGGACGATCATGCGGGGCCGGCCGCCGCTCGCGCGGGGTGGGGTGGGGCGGTAGTGTGCCGGTCCACGCGGTGTGGGGAGGGCGGGGTATGGCGCGAGAGGTGGCGGGGCTGACGGTCGCGGTGACCGGGGCGGCCCGGGGCATCGGCGCGGCGGTGGCCGGGCGGCTCGCGGCGGCCGGGGCGCGCGTGGTGCTGGGGGACCTCGACGCGGACGCGGTGGCGGCGACGGCGGCGCGGCTGCCGGGGGAGGTGCTCGCGGCCGGGCTGGACGTCACCGAGCGGGACTCCGTCGAGGCGTTCCTGGAGCTGGCCGAGCGGGCGTACGGACCCGTCGACGTGCTGGTCAACAACGCGGGTGTGATGTGGGTCGGCCCGTTCGAGGCCGAGCCCGAGCGGGCCGCGCGGCGGCAGTTCGACGTCAACGTGCACGGGGTGCGGCACGGTTTCCACGCGGCCGTGCCGCGCATGCGGGCCCGCGGTCGCGGGCACATCGTGACCGTCGCGTCGGTGGCCAGCCGGATCAGCCCGCCGGGCGAGGCGAGCTACGCCGCGACCAAGCACGCCGTGTACGGCTACGCCGCCGCGGTCCGCCACGAGCTGCGCGGCACCGGGGTGGCCGTCAGCCTGGTCATGCCGTCGGTAGTGGAGACGGAGCTGGCGCTGGGCACGAGCCACGGCTCGGTGCGGCGGCTGCGCCCCGACGACGTGGCCGCGGCGGTGGAGCGGGTGATCCGCCGTCCCCGCTTCGAGGTGTTCGTGCCGGGCCGGCTGGGCCCGTTGACCCGCCTGCTGGCGCTGCTGCCGCAGGCCGGCCGGGATCTGGCGTACCGGCTGCTGGTGCCGGACCAGGTGGTGCTCGGCGACGGCGCGGCGCGGGCGGCGTACCAGCAGGGAGCGGGCTTGTCCGAAGCGGACGGCCAATAGGGACATAAGTCTTGTGACCTAGGTCACCCGGACATTACCCTTCGGTAACCGCGTGCCCGCGCGGTATCCGGTTCCTCCCTTCACACCCCCGGAAGGCAGGCTCCCCATGCGTCTCGCGCGCCCGTCCCTCGCGCTCGTGGTCGGTCTGGCCATGGTGCTGCTGTCGGCGACTCCGGCAGCGGCCGTCGGCCCCGCCCCCAACTCGATGGCCAGCATGGGTGACTCGATCACCCGTGGCTTCAACGCCTGCGGCTGGTACGTCGACTGCACCGCCCGGTCGTTCAGCACCGGCAGCTACGCCTCGGTCAACAGCCACTACCGGCGGATCCTCGCCAAGAACGCCGCCATCAGCGGCCGCAACTTCAACGACGCCCGCAGCGGCGCCAAGGCGGCCGACATGCCCGGCCAGGCGGCGACCGTGGTCGGCCGCAACGTCGACTACGTGACCATCCTGATCGGCGCCAACGACGCCTGCACCGGCTCCGAGTCGAGCATGACCTCGGTGGCCTCGTTCCGGGCGTCGGTCGACGCCGCGCTGGCCACCATCAAGAACGGCCTGCCCAACGCCCGGGTCGCGCTGATCTCGATCCCGGACGTCAAGCGGCTGTGGGAGGTCGGCAAGGGCTCGTCCTCGGCCCGCAACGCCTGGTCGCTGTTCGGCATCTGCCAGTCGCTGCTGGCCAACCCGACCTCCACCGCCCAGGCCGACGCCGACCGCCGCGACCGCGTACGCCAGCGGGTCGCCGACTTCAACGCCCAGCTCGCGCAGGCGTGCGCGGCGTACGGGGCCAACTGCGTCTTCGACGGCAACGCGGTGTTCAACTACCCGTTCGCCCTGTCGCAGGTGTCCACCTGGGACTACTTCCACCCGAACACCGCCGGCCAGACCGTGCTGGCCCAGCTCTCCTACGCGGCCGGCCACAACTGGTGAGCCCGGCGGAAGGGCGCCCCACGGCACCGGGGCGCCCTTCTTCGCGTGCCAGAATCGACAACACTCTTTACAGTTAACCGTCTTTAATTTAGGGTTGCATCCAAGCTCATGAGCGCCTGAACGTCCCGAACACGGCTCGTCCCGGTGCGCCGCCGCCCAAGCGGCGCGCCAGGCGACGCACCACGTTCGTCCACCAGCTCGCCGTCGGGCGACGAGCTCCCCGAAGCCGTCGCCCGCCGCGCGCTACCTGCGAAAGGACAACCGCGCCATGAGAAGGTCCCTGCGGGCCGGTCTCGCCACGCTCGGCGTGGCACTGCTGGCCGGCGCCATCTCCCTCGTCGCGTCGTCGCCGGCCCACGCCGCGACCGCGACGTTCACCAAGGTCTCCAGCTGGGGCAGCGGGTACGAGGGCAAGTTCACCGTCACCAACAACTCCTCCTCGACCATCACCAGCTGGAACGTGCAGTTCGACCTGCCGTCCGGCACCACCATGGGCGTCTTCTGGGACGCCGCGGTGACCACGTCCGGCCAGCACGTCACGGCGACCAACGTCGGCTGGAACGGCACGCTCGGCCCCGGCGCCTCGACCAGCTTCGGCTTCAACGCCAACGGCTCCGGCAATCCGACCAACTGCACCGTCAACGGCACCAGCTGCGCGGGCGGCACGCCGCCGTCGTCCTCGCCGCCGCCCGCGGGCGTGCCCGGCAAGCCCGGCAACCCGTCGGTCACCTCGGCCACCAACAGCGCCATCTCGCTGAGCTGGGGCGCCTCCACCGGCACCGTCACCGGTTACCGGGTGTACGAGGGCAGCACCGTGCGCGCCACCGTCACCGGCACCTCCGCCACGCACAGCGGCCTGGGCGCCTGCACGTCGCACACGTACACGGTGAAGGCCTACAACAACAGCGGGGAGTCCGTGGCCAGCAACGCCGTCACCGGCACCACGACCGGCTGCCCGAGCGGCACCTTCAAGGGCGCCGCGCCGTACTACTACGTCGGCTGGGGCAACCCGCCCGCGCCCGCCACGGTCATGAACGCCACCGGCATCAAGTGGTTCACCATGGCGTTCATCCTGTCCGGCGGCGGCTGCACGCCCGCCTGGGACGGCAGCCGGCCGCTGACCGGCGGCGCCGACCAGAGCACCATCAACGCGATCCGCGCGGCGGGCGGCGAGATCGTGCCCTCGATCGGCGGCTGGAGCGGCAACAAGCTCGGCCCGAACTGCTCGACGCCGCAGGCGCTGGCGAACGCGTACCAGCAGGTCATCAACGCGTACAACCTCAAGGCGATCGACGTCGACATCGAGAACACCGACGAGTTCGAGAACGAGGTCGTGCAGGACCGCATCCTGAACGCGCTGAAGATCGTCAAGCAGAACAACCCGGGCATCAAGACGATCATCACGTTCGGCACCACGACCACCGGCCCGAGCTGGTGGGGCACCCGACTGATCAACCAGGCGGCGGCGCTGGGCGCCAACATCGACATCTTCACGATCATGCCGTTCGACTTCGGCGGCGGCGCGAACATGTACCAGAACACGGTCAACGCCACGGTCGGCCTGAAGAACGCGCTGAAGACGGCGTTCGGCTGGAGCGACGCGACGGCGTACGCCCACGTGGGCATCTCCGGCATGAACGGCCTGTCCGACCAGCAGGAGCTGACCAGTACCGCGACCTGGACCCAGATCCGCGACTGGGCGAACGCCAACGCCATCGCCCGGCTGTCGTTCTGGTCGGTCAACCGCGACCGCGGCTGCGCCGGCGGCGGCGTGACCAGCAACTGCAGCGGCATCGCCCAGCCCGACTGGGAGTTCACCCGCATCACCGCGGGCTTCACCCGCTGACCCTGCCCACCCCGACCCCCGGCCCGCGACATCCCCCCGATACGCGGGCCGGGTCCCTCCTCGATCCACCGACCACGCAGGCGGGCGTAGGCGGGCGGCACGGCCGCCGGGCAACGCGAACGATCATCGCGAACCCGGAACATCGGGTGAAAGCCCCATTATCGTGATCACATGGACCGCAGTGGCGAGCTGAGCTCGGTGCGGCGCAACGCCGTGTTCGTCACGGTGGCGCTCGGTCTGCTGCTCGCCGCCCTGGACCAGACCATCGTCGGCACCGCGCTGCCGACCATCGTCGGCGACCTCGGCGGCGCCTCCCACCTGTCCTGGGTGGTCACGGCGTACCTGCTGGCCGAGACGATCGCCACCGCGCTGGCCGGCAAGCTGGGCGACCTGTTCGGCCGCAAGCTGGTGTTCCAGGTCTGCGTGGCCGTCTTCATCGTGGCGTCGGTGTTCTGCGGCCTGGCCCACAACATGGCCTGGCTGGTGGCCTGGCGGGGGGTGCAGGGCGCGGGCGCCGGCGGCATCCTGGTCACCTCGATGGCGCTGATCGCCGACTACATCCCGCTGCGCGAGCGCGGCAAGTACCAGGGCGCGCTGGGCGCCGTGTTCGGCGTGGTGACCGTGCTCGGGCCGCTGCTGGGCGGGCTGTTCACCGACCACCTGTCCTGGCGGTGGGCGTTCTACGTCAACGTCCCGGTCGGCGCGCTGGTCATGATCATCTGTGCCACCAGCATGCCGAAGCTGCCCGCCTCGCGCCGGCCGGTCATCGACTACCTCGGCATCGGCATGATCGCGGTGGCGTCCACCTGCCTGATCCTGATGACCAGCTGGGGCGGCACGGAGTACCCCTGGCTCTCGCCGGAGATCATCGGGCTGGGCGTCGCGGGCGTGCTGGCCCTGGCCGCGTTCGTGCTGATCGAGCTGCGGGCGCGGGAGCCGATGCTGCCGATGCGGCTGTTCGGCAACCCGGTGTTCAGCATCTGCGGGCTGCTCAGCTTCATCGTGGGCTTCTCCATGTTCGGCGCGCTGACCTTCCTGCCCACCTTCATGCAGTACGTGCAGGGCGCCTCGGCGACCGCGTCCGGGCTGCGCATGCTGCCGATGGTGCTGGGCCTGCTGATCACCTCGATCGCCAGCGGCACGATCGTCGGGCGCACCGGGCGCTACAAGCTGTTCCCGATCATCGGCGGCCTGGTCACCGCGCTGGGCATGTGGCTGATGTCGCTGATGGACGCGTTCACCCCGCTGCTGACCGAGGGGATCTTCCTGTTCGTGCTGGGCCTCGGGCTCGGCATGAGCATGCAGACGCTCACCATCGTCGTGCAGAACACGGTCAACTACCACGACCTGGGCGTGGCCACCTCCGGCGTCACCTTCCTGCGCACCCTGGGCAGTGCGTTCGGGGTGGCGCTGTTCGGCACGGTGTACACCCACTCGCTGCAGAACCAGCTCGACCGGTTCGGCCCGGTGCTGGGCGCGCTGGACCCGCGGCGGCTGGAGAGCCCCGCCGGGGTGCACAGCCTGCCCGACGCGATCCGCATCCTGGTGGTCGGCGGGTACACCCAGGCGCTGCACACCGTCTTCCTGGCCGCCGTGCCGGTGGGCCTGCTGGCCGCGGTGATCGCGCTGTTCCTCAAGGAGGTGCCGCTGCGCGACACCGCGCGGGCGGCGGCCCGGGACATGGGCGAGGGCTTCGGCATGCCCGAGTCCGCCGACCGCACCGAGCAGCTCGAACGGGCCATCGCCACGGTATGGCGGCAGAAGGGCCTGCTGGCCGCACCCGCGGTGCTGGCCGGCGCCGGGGTCGGCGGCGGCGTCGGGCTGGCCTGGTGCCTGGCCCGCACGGTGCTGTTCGCCGAGCACTACGGGCAGGCCCGGGTGTCCGACATCGCCGCGCACCACCACCTGCCGGCGCAGGTGCTGTGGCCCGCGTTCCAGCGCTGCGTGGCCGACGGCTACCTGGTCGAGGCGGCCGGCGCCGTCGCGCTCACCCCACGCGGCACGGCCGAGTACGACCGCATCGCCGCGGCCTGGCGGCAGTGGCTGTCCGGCGAGCTGTCGGACTGGACCGACGCCACCGACGAGGAGTTCGAGCTGGCGGTGCGGCAGGCCTCGCGGAAGCTGGTCTTCGAGGACGAGCCCGCGGCGCAGCCGGAGGCGGTCCCGGCGCGGCGGGAGTGAAGTTTCCGCGTCGCGGATGTGAACCGCGTCCGAACCTCGGGATGATCATCGCCAGCGCCCCTTACCGCATGTCACGCTTGCCGGCATGGATCTCACCGGGCTGGCCGTCGGCGGCGTGGCGCTGCTCGCGGCGACCGCGTACGGGCTGGTCCACCGCCGGCGGGCGGGTACTGTCCGTGCCGTGCCCGCCGACGACTCCACCGCGCCGCTGCTGGCCGAGCTCGGGGTGCGCCCCGGCGCGGTGACCCTGCTCCAGTTCTCCTCGGCGTTCTGCGCCCCGTGCCGCGCCACCCGCGTGATCCTCGCCGACGTCGCCCGCGCGACGCCGGGCGTGGCCCACGTCGAGGTCGACGCGGAGAGCCGGCTCGACGCGGTCCGCGCCCTCGACATCTGGAAGACCCCCACCGTGCTGATCGTCGACGCGGCCGGCCGGATCGCCGGCCGGGCCCAGGGCACGCCCACCCGAGCCCAGGTGCTGGCCGCCGTCGACCCGCTGCTGCCCAGCGAGAGGACTCCCGCATGATCGACCCCCGTGGTCCCCGGTTCGCGGCAGCGGTCACCACCGTCGTGCTGACCGCCGTGCTGCTCACCGGCTCCGGCTGGCTGGCGCTGGCGCAGGCGGCCGTGTTCGCGCTCACCGCGGCCCGGCCGCGCCTCGGCCCGTACGGGCTGGTCTACCGCACGCTGCTGGCCCCGCGGCTGGCCCCGCCGGCGGAGCTGGAGCCGCTCGCGCCGTTCCGCTTCGCGCAGACCGTCGGGTTCGTCTTCGCCGCCGTGGCCACGCTGGGCTACCTGCTCGGCTCGCCGGTGACCGGCGCGGTCGCGGCCGGCTTCGCGCTGGCGGCGGCGTTCCTCAACGCCGCGTTCGGGCTGTGCCTGGGCTGCGAGCTGTTCCTGGCGTACCGCCGCCTGACCGGCCGCCCGCTGCCGGCCCGCGTCCCCGCCTCCTGACCCGCCGCGGCCCGGCGACGTCGGACCGTGCTGCTAGAAACGGCGGGATACGGACCTTCGACGGTGAGGAGCGGCACGATGGCGACGCGGATACAGGTGACGATCGACTGCGCGGACCCCGGGCGGCTGGTGGAGTTCTGGGCGGCGGCGCTGCACTACCAGCCGCAGCAGCCGCCGGACGGCCACGAGACCTGGCGGTCCTACTGGCTGAGCAAGGGTTTCCCGGAGGAGGAGCTGGAGGGCGCTGACGACCTCGACTCGATCGAGGACCCGGACGGCGTCGGCCCGCGCTTCTGGTTCCAGCAGGTGCCCGAGGCGAAGGCGGGCAAGAACCGGCTGCACCTGGACCTGGCGGTGAGCGGCGGCCGGACGGTGCCCATCGAGGTCCGCCGCGAGCGCGTGCACGCCGAGGCCGAGCGCCTCATCGCGCTGGGCGCCACCCGGCTGCGCGTGCTGCACACCGAGGGCGCCGACCACTACGGCGAGGTCATGCAGGACCCCGAGGGCAACGAGTTCTGCCTCCACTGAAAAAAGGCCCCTTCTCGACGCCAGGCGTCGAGAAGGGGCCTTTTCGGCAGGTGAGCGTCAGGAGCGGCCGGGCTCGTGGCGGCGCAGCGCCAGCCGGGTCAGCCCGATCAGGACCACCAGCTGCACCCCGAGGATCACCATGCACTTGATCCAGTTCTCGGCGGTGTGTGCGAACATCGGGTCCTGGTAGCTCTTGGGCAGCATGGAGCCGACGTCGACGGTGGCCGCCGCGGCGCCGAAGCCCCACCGGGTCGGGAAGATCCAGGAGATGATCTCCATCGCCTGCTGCCCGGCGAGCAGGAACAGGCCGCCGGAGAACACGAGCTGCGCCATGACCACGACCACCATCGCGGGCGTGGTCTGCTCGGTGGTGCGGGCCAGCGAGCTGATCAGCAGGCCGAGCACGGTGGACACCAGGGCGATGCCGACCATCGCGACGATGATCTCGGCGGTCTGGCTGGGCACCACCAGGAACGTCGACGGCGGGCCCTGGAACAGCGCCAGCCACACGAACAGCGCCACCTGCGCCGTGTTGATCAGGAAGAACACGGTCAGCTTAGAGCTGAGGTACGCCGCCGCGGACAGGCCCACCGCCCGTTCCCGGGCGTAGATGGGCGCTTCGGCGACGATCTCCCGGACCGCCGCCGCCGTGCCCATGAACGCCGCGCCGGTGACCAGCACGACCAGCAGCTGCTGCGCCTCCAGGCTGATCTTGCTGACATGGGCCAGGCCCAGCTCGCCCGGCACCGTGTACGACAGCAGCGCCAGGATCAGCGGCATGGCCAGCAGGAACATGCTGAAGCCGCGGTCGGAGAAGATCACGTTCAGCATGCGCATGCAGAGCGTGAAGTACTGCCGGATCGGCGCGCTGGGGTTGCGGGCGAACAGGCCCCACGTCTTGCGGTCGATGTTGACCCGACCGGGTTTCGCGGCGGGCGCGTTGGCCCGGGACCGGGCCAGCGCGTCGTCCACGCTGACCGAGGCGGGCTCGGCGTCGTCGACCAGCGCGGGCGGCAGCACGACCTCGGAGGTCGCCTCGCTGAGGTCCGGCTCGTCGGTGCGCTGCGCCGGCACCAGCGGCACCGTCGCGGTCGCCTCCGGCGCCTGCTCGGCCGCGACCGCTGCGGCGGCGGCGGGCGCGGCCGCCGCAGCCCGCGCGGCGGGCTCCTGGCGCGTCGTGGACGGCGTGACCGCGCTGACGTAGCGGGCGTACAGCGGGGAGTTGCGGAAGGCGCGGGTCCAGCGCTCCGGCTCCTCGGTGATCTTCGTGAAGACGTCGGCGTAGTCCTCGGCCCCGAAGAAGCTCAGCAGCTGGTCCGGCGGGCCGAAGTAGCCCATGGTGCCGCCCAGGCACATCACCAGCACCCGGTCGCAGATGTCCAGGTGCAGCACGCTGTGGGTGACCACGACGACCGTCTTGCCCTTGTCGGCCAGCTCCCGCAGCTCGCCCATGACCTCCTTGTCGAGGGCGGGATCGAGGCCGGAGGTCGGCTCGTCCAGGCACAGCAGCGACGGCTCGGTGAGCAGCTCCATCGCCACCGAGGCGCGCTTGCGCTGGCCGCCGGAGAGCACGTCGATGCGGGCCTTGGCGCGCTGGGTGAGCCGCATGGTGTCCATGACCTCGTCGACCTTGGCCCAGCGCACCTTGCGCGGCACGTCGTCGGCGAAGCGCAGCGCGGCCGCGAACCGCAGCGCCGTGCGCACCTTGAGCTGCTTGTGCAGCACGTCGTCCTGGGGCACCATGCCGATGCGGTAGCGCAGCTGGGCGTAGTCGGCGTAGAGGTCGCGCCCGCCGTACCAGAGCCGGCCCTGGGTGGCCGGCCGCAGCCCGGTCAGCGCCTTGAGCAGCGTGGACTTGCCGCAGCCGCTGGGGCCGATGAGGGCGAGCAGGCTGCCCTCGGGCAGGGCGAAGCTGACGTCGTCGATGAGGACCTTGTCGCCCAGGCGCACGGTCAGGTCGTCGGCGATGATCGAGGCGGGGCCGGTGTCGACGTGGTCGTGCAGGCGTACGCCGTCGAAGAGCAGCTCGTGCCGCCCGATCGAGACCATGTCGCCGGCGTGCATGAGCGTCGGCTTCTGCACCTGTCGTCCGTTGAGGAACGTGCCGTTGCGGCTGCCCAGGTCGACGAGCGTGAAGGTGTCGCCGGTGCGGCGCAGCTCGGCGTGGTATCGGGAGGCCTGCAGGTCGGCGAGCACGATGTCGTTGTCGGCCTCGCGCCCGAGGCGGATACGCACCGCGCCGTCGGCGGTGGCCGTCTGTCCGGAGTCGACCGCGGCGGCGGCCTTCTTCGCGGTGGTCCGGCGGCGGGCCGGGCGGTCGGTGGAGGGGTCAGTTGACACCCGCACATCCTTGCGGCAAGACCAGTGCAGATCAAGCGCCATCCGGCTCGATCGCACCACCGTCCGGAACCCGACGGCGACATGGCGCCCGCTTCGCGGACGCGGCGTCCGGCCGCTGCGGCCGGGCTCACCCTCCGGTCGCTCGCCCGCTGCGCGGACTTTGCGCTCCGGCCGGGTGCGCCCGGCGGCCGGACGCGGGTGGGTCGGGCCGGCAAGGGCATGTTCCCGGTACGCACGTGAAGATCGTCACGGCGTGGGTGTTCGGCGGGGGCGGATTTCGGCGCTATGGTGGTCGAGGTCGGTGCGTGGACAGTGTCCCCGGGCCTCAACTACAAAAGCCTTCACGGAATACCGTTCGGCTGGAGCCGTGTCGCGCCACTCGCCGCGAGGCGACCGCACGCACCGACCATGACTTCCTTGTGCCCGCCCGCTCCGGTGCCCGATCATCACCGGAGCGGGCGGTGCTTTCTGCCCGCGGTCGTGGAGCCAATCCGCCGTCGTTACTTCGGCGAGACTACCAACAAAATCGGCGAGAATCCATGGGCTCCCGGTCCGTTCGTGTCGCAGCGCCGATATCCGCAGGCAGTGGTGTGCGATGGCGGGATGGACGAACGCACGGTGATCCTCGCGCTGCTGGTGCTGGGCCTGCTGTGCGTGCCGGTCGGGGCGCGCTGGCGGATCCCCGCACCGGTCGTCGCCACGCTCTTCGGCGCGGGCCTCGGGCTGGTGCCCGGCGCGACGCTCGACCCGCCGCCGGAGCTGATCCTGCCGGTCCTGCTGCCGCCGCTGCTCTACGCCGCCGTGCAGCAGACGTCCTGGCGCCGCTTCGCCCGCGGCTGGCGGCCGATCCTGCTGCTGGCCGTGGCCCTGGTCTTCGTCACCACCGCCGCGGTGGCCGCCGTCGCCACCCGGATCCACCCGGTGCTGCCGCTGGGCGCGGCGGTGGTGCTCGGCGCGGTCACCGCGCCGCCCGACCCGGCCGCGGTCACCGCGGTGGCGGGCCGGCTCGGGCTGCCGCGCCGCACGGCCACCCTGCTGTCGGGCGAGGGCCTGTTCAACGACGTCACCGCGCTCACCATCTACCAGGTGGCGGTCGCGGGGGTGGCGGCCGGGTCGCTGTCGGCCTGGAGCGCGGTGGGCGCCTTCGGGTACGCCGCGCTGGCCGGCGCCGGCATCGGCCTGCTCGCCGGACTGCTGTTCGGGTGGCTGTTCGACCGGCTGCCCACCGCCGAGCTGCGCGCCGCGCTGAGCCTGCTCATCCCGTACACGGCCTACCTGACCGCGGACTCCGTGCACGCCAGCGGGGTGCTGGCGGTGCTCGCCGCGGGGTTCTGGCTGGGCGCGACCCGGGCCGACCCGGACGACGTCGCGGGGCGGCTGTCCGGGCGCAACTTCTGGGACGTGATCGAGCAGCTCGTCACCGGGTTCACCTTCGGCCTGATCGGCCTGGAGTTCATCCAGGCGCTGGACGACCTGGGACCGGGCGTGTGGGCGTACACCCGCTTCGCCCTCTTGATCTGCCTCACCCTGGTGGCGGTGCGCTTCGCATGGATGTTCGGCGTCGGCGGGCTGACCCGGCGGCTGCGCGCCCGCGATCCGGCGGACGTGCCGGTGGGCTGGGGCGAGACGCTGGTCGTGGCGTGGGCGGGCATGCGCGGGGTGGTCACCATCGCCACCGCGCTGGCGCTGCCGCGCGACTTCCCCGGCCGGACCCAGATCGTCTTCGTGGCCGCCGTGGTGGCGGTGGTGACCCTGCTGGTGCCCGGGGTGACGCTGCCGTGGCTGGTGCGGCGCACCGGGCTCACCACCGGTGCCAAGCGGCGGCAGGAGGCCGAACGCGAGCTCGTCGCGGTGGCCCAGGAGGCGGGCCTGCGCCGGCTGGAGGAGCTGCGGGCCGACGGCACGGTCGGGGCCGAGACCGCTCGGCGGCTGGGGGAGTGGCAGCGGGCCATCCTGCTCGACGAGGAGGCCGAGGACGACGAGTGGGTACGCCAGCGCAAGCGCCTCGGTGACGTCCGCGCCGAGCTGCTGTCGGCGGCGCGGGCCGCGGTGCTGGCCCGGCGCGAGCGGGAGCCGGAGGCCGTCGACGACGTGCTGCGGCGGCTGGACCTGCACAGCTCGGTCTACTGAACGGGTGCCGGGTGGCGCCCCCGGGGCACGGGGACGCCACCCGGTCACCGCGTCACGGACTCGTGCAGGTCAGCGTCGGCGGGTTGTTGGTCCCGCTGTGGTTGCCCAGGAATCCGAAGGTGGTGCTGCCACCGGCCGAGAGCGTGCCGTTCCAGGACACGTTCTTGAACGTGGTCGCGCCGGAGCCGTTGGTGTACGTGCTGCTCCAGCTCTGGCTCACGGTCTGCCCGTTGGGCCAGGCGGCCCGCACGGTCCAGCCGTTGATGTTGCCGCCCGAGGTCACCTTGATCTCACCCTGGAACCCGTTGTTCCAGTTGTTGGTCTGGGTGTACGTCGCCGCGCAGATCGACGGCGTGGGCGGGGCCGGCGTGGACGGCGCCGGGCTGCTCGGCCGCGGGGACGCGGTGCTCGCCGACGGCGACGGCGACGTGCTGCGCGACGGCGACGGCGAGGCCGGGTTCGACGGGATCGGCGACGGGCTGGTGGGCGGGTTGTTGATGCCCGTCACCTGGCCGTTGCCGCCGTCGAAGATGACGTCGGAGCAGCCGTAGAAGGTCTCCTGGCTGTCCGAGCGCTTCCAGACCGAGTAGATGACGTGGCGGCCGGACTTACCGGAGGGCAGGTTGCCGTTCCAGTAGTAGTAGCCGTCCGGCGCCGGGGCGTTCATCGCCGGGTGGTCGACCGACAGGAACGGCTGCTCCTCCATGTCCGCCCAGGTCAGCGCCTGGCTGGGGTTGTAGCCGTTCTTGGTGACGTAGAGGTAGAACCAGCCCGGGTGGGCGGCCCAGTTGCTGTAGCGCCAGCTGTGGTTGGCGCCCGAGGTGAGGTGCGTCAGCGGCCAGTCGGTGCGGGGCGCGTCGAAGCCCGCGAACTTGGTGTTGCCGCCGCTGCACAGCGCGCCGTCCGGGATGAAGCCGCGGGTGCGGCCCGCCCCGTCCGAGCGCAGCACGCCGAACCAGTCGTAGAACGGCTGCGCGCCGCCCACGCTCATCGCGTTCTGGCAGGCGCCGTTGGTCGGCCTGATCTCACCGGTGCTGGACTTGCCGTCCACGTAGCACAGGTAGGTGCGGCTGCCCGGGGTGAGCATCGCGCCGTGGGCCGACGCGGAGCCCGGGTTCAGCATGGTGATCGCTACGCCGGCGGCGAGCGTGGCGGCCGCCGCGAGGGCTGCGGCCTTCAGCTTGTTCATGGTGCTGTCCTTTCCGGCACGGACGCGTCCACCGTCGGTCTCCACCACGGGCGTTGGCGGATGCGCCGTGCTGCGCATGCGGGATCACCCCTGCCGCGACCTCGGCGGTCGGGGACAGGGGTAGGGACGGTCCGTCGCGTACGCACGGCTCTCGTGATGGCCGCGGCGCGCTCCACGTGTGCCCTCGCGGCACCACGGCATCGACATTGCACCATGCGTATCACCCGGCGGGCAATGGTTGCGCCGTGCCATAGCGGGTGCGAGCATGTGCCGGTGTCGATGACCGCGGTGCGCCGCAACGCCTGGTGGCTGGTGCCGGAGCTGCTCGCCCTGGCGCTGGTGGCCGTGCTGTCCCTGGTGGCGCGGCCGGCCGAGCTGGACCAGGTGCTGGCCGAGCGGGTGTCGGCGATCCTCACCGCGTCGTCGCCGGCCGAGCACCACGCGCACGGCCACGACGTCGCTGCCGAGGACACCGTGCTGTGCACGGCGGAGACGATGGGCACCGAGCCCGCCGGCGCCACCCGCGTCGCCGACGTGCGCGTGGTGTACGCGTACTTCTTCTGCGCCGCCGGCGAGCCCGGCCAGCCGTGGGACTTCGCGGCCCGCATCTCCGGCCCGGTCGTGGTCGAGCTGACCGAGCCGCCCGCCGTGCGCATCGCCGAGGCGGGGCTGGGCTATCAGGACCGGGTCAGGGCGATGCTGCCCGACCGCTACGAGGACTGGGCGTTCAGCGGCTTCCGCGACAAGGAGCTGCCGACCGCGCTGCAGCGGCGCTACCTGGACGAGGTGGCCGGGGCCTGAGCCGCGCGGCCGCCGCACTACGCTGCTCGCCATGCGATTCGGATTGTTCGGCACCGGTCACTGGGCGGAGCAGACGCAGGGTGCGGCACTGGCGGCCCACCCCGAGGTGGAGCTCGTGGGGGTGTGGGGGCGCGACGCGGGCAAGGCCGCCGCGCTGGCCCAGCGCCTGGGCGCCCGGCCGTACGACGACCCCGACGCGCTGATCGCCGACGTGGACGCCGTGGCCGTGGCGCTGCCGCCCGACGTGCAGGCCCCGATCGCCGAGCGGGCCGCCCGCGCCGGGCGCCACCTGCTGCTGGACAAGCCGCTCGCGCTGAGCGTCGCCGACGCCGACCGCGTGGTCGAGGCCGTCGACGCCGCCGGTGTGGCCAGCGTGGTCTTCTTCACCGGCCGGTTCGACCCGGTGGTGGACGCGGCGCTGGACGAGGCGTCGGCCGCGGGCGGCTGGAGCTCGGCCCGGGTGACCCTGTACGCCTCGATCTTCGCGCAGGGCGGCCCGTACGCCGGCTCGGCCTGGCGCAAGGTGCACGGCGGGCTGTGGGACATCGGCCCGCACGCGCTGTCCCGGCTGCTGCCGGTGCTCGGCCCGGTGGTCGAGGTGACCTCGCTCGCGGGCGCGCACGCCACCAGCCACGTGCTGGCCCGGCACGAAAGCGGCGCGGTGAGCGTGCTGATGCTGACGCTGGACGCCCCGCCGACCGCGCTGCTGTTCGAGTACCAGCTGCACGGCGAGGCCGGCGTGTTCGACCTGCCGGGCGGCTCGGGCGACCCGGTGGCCGCGTTCGGCCGGGCGATCGACGAGCTGCTCGCGCAGGCGCGGTCGGGCCGGTCGGGCCACCCCTGCGACGTGCGGTTCGCCCGCGAGGTGGTCGCGGTGCTGGCCGCGGCGCAGCAGTCCCAAGAGGAGGGACGCACCGTCGCGATCCGGTAGCGCTGCCGCTGGTCGTGGCCGAACCGGTCAAGTGATCTGCAATCGTGTCCGGGCAAACCGTTGACACCGCGGCTGATCATGCCGCAACGTGCCGTTCATGACCGAGTACCGCTATCCGCTGCACGCCGGAGACCTTCTGGTCGAACGGTATCGCCTGATCGACAGGATCGGCGTCGGCGGCATGGCGGTCATCTGGCGGGCCCGGGACGAGACGCTGGACCGGCTGGTCGCGCTGAAGGTGCTGGATCCGCGGCTGTCCGGCGACGAGCGGCTGCGCGAGCTGGCCCGGCGGGAGGCCTGGGCAGTGGCCCGGCTGAACCATCCCGACGTGGCCGGGGTGCACGACTTCGTGCGCACCAGCACGCCCGACGGCCGGGAGATCGCCGTCATCGTGCTGCAACTGGTGGCGGGCGAGCCGCTGGCGGACCGGATCGCGCTGGGCGCGCTGCCCTGGCGCGAGGCAGTACGCGTCGGCCTGCGGATCGCGACCGTGCTCGAGGTGGCCCACCGCCGCGGCGTGGTGCACCGCGACATCACCCCGGACAACGTGATGGTGCACGGCGAGCAGGTAACCGTGCTCGACTTCGGCATCGCGGCGCGCATCGGCGAGCCCGACGACGACAGCACCGGCGCCAGCTTCGGCACGCCCGCCTACGTGGCCCCCGAGCGCCTCGACGGGATGCCCGCCGAGGCGGCCACCGACGTGTACGCGCTCGGCGTGGTGCTGTACGAGATGCTGACCGGCCGGCTGCCGTTTCGGGTACGCGGCTGGGACGACGTCGCCGCCGACCACGGACCGGCGCCGGTGCCCGAGGTCCCCGAGCTGCCCCGGACGGTGGCCGCGCTGGTGACCGCGTGCCTGCAGCGCCAGCCCTCGGCCCGGCCGGTGGCCGCGGAGGCGGCCCGGGTGCTGCGCGCGGCGCTGGCCCGGCGGCAGCGCCGCTGGCTGCTGCCGACCGCGGCCGCGGGCGCCGCCGTGGCCGTGCTGGGCGTGCTGGTGTGGACGCTGCCGCTGCGCGACTCCCCGGACGATCCGGGACAGGCCCGGACCAGCCCGCCGGCGAGCACGCCCGGGTTCGGCGCCCAGCCGCCGGGCTCGCCCGCGGTGAACGCGTCGGCGAGCCCGCCGCCGGCGGCCTCCCCATCGCCCCGGCCGACCGTCGGGTCGTCGCCCGCCCCGGCGCTGACGGTCAAGCAGGCACTGGACGCCGCGCTGCGCACCATCGACGAGGCGGCGCTGCGCGGCCTGCGCTCCGATGTGGCGGTCGACCTGCGCAACCTGGTGAACAACCTGGTCAACTCCCGGGCCACCGGCGCGCGGCTGACCACCGAGGTGAAGTCGGTGTACTCGAAGATCGACTCCCGGGTGGGGGAGGGCACGCTCGCCCACGACGCGGCGGACCGGCTGCGCACCGACGTGGCCGCCATCGCGCGCGCGATGTCGGCCTGAGAACGACGTACGGGCCGGGCGACCTCTCGGTCGCCCGGCCCGGTCACCCGGCGGCGTGGACTCGCGGGTCGCCCACCGCCGGGGAGGTCTGTCAGAGGCCGTTGGCCCGGATCACCTGGCTGTACCACTGGGCGCTGGCCTTGGGGACGCGGCGCTGGTCGGCGTAGTCGACGTAGACCAGGCCCCACCGCTGGTCGTAGCCCTGGTCCCACTCGAAGTTGTCCATCAGCGACCACACGTGGTAGCTCTCCAGGTTCACCCCGTCGGTGATCGCCCGGTGCGCGGCCGAGAAGTGGTCGCGCAGGAACGCGATCCGGCCGGCGTCCTGCACCGTGCCGTCGGCGCCGAGCGTGTCCGGCGTGGGCAGCCCGTTCTCGGTGATGGTCAGCGCGATGTCGCCGTAGTCCTTCTTGATGCGGGTGAGGATGTCGTACATGCCCTCGGGGTAGATCTGCTGCCAGAACGCCTCGCTGACGGGGTGCTTCTGCACCGTCTCGCCCTCGCCGGTGACGTACAGCGGGCAGTAGTACTGCACGGCCAGCAGCTCCACCGGGGAGCCGATGACGTCCAGGTCGCCGTCCTTGATGTAGTCCTGCATCGGGGAGAACGTCGCCACGTCGTCCAGCACGTCCTGCGGGTAGGCGCCCTTCAGGATCGGGTCCAGGTAGAGGCGGTTCTCGTACCCGTCGTGGAGCACGGTGCGGCGCTGCGCCTCGGCGCTGTCGTCAGCCGGGTAGCAGGGGTGCAGGTTCAGCGCCGGGCCGATCCGGGTCTGCGCGCTCAGGTGCGGGCGCATCGCCTGCACCGCGAGGCCGTGGCCCAGCAGCTGGTGGTGCGCCACCACGTACGCCGCGGCGGGGTCCTGGTGCCCGGGGGCGTGGGTGCCGGACAGGTAGCCGTTCTGCACGACGGTCTTGGGCTCGTTGAGGGTGAGCCAGTTGGGCACGGCGTCGCCGAGCGCCTCGGCCAGCACGGCCGCGTAGTCGGCGAAGCGGTAGGCGGTGTCGCGGTTCTCCCAGCCGCCGGCTTCGTGCAGCTCCTGCGGGGTGTCCCAGTGGTAGAGGGTGACCATCGGGGTGACGCCGCGCTCGTGCAGGCCGTCCACCAACCGGCGGTAGAAGTCCAGGCCCTTGGCGTTGACCGGGCCGCGGCCGCCGGGGACGACCCGCGGCCAGGAGATGGAGAAGCGGTACGAGCGCAGCCCCAGGTCCCGGATCAGGTCGAGGTCCTCGGCCCAGCGGTGGTAGTGGTCGGCGGCGACGTCACCGTGGTCCCCGTTGCGCACCCTGCCGGACGTCTTGGAGAAGGTGTCCCACGTCGACGGACCGCGCCCGTCGACCGCGGCCGCGCCCTCGATCTGGTACGCGGAGGTGGCGGCTCCCCAGATGAAACCGTCGGGGAACTGCAGACCGAGCGACGTGGGCGCCGGCTGCGGCGTGTTGCCTGGCATGTGGTGCTCCTCAAATACTGGGATAAGGACTGATCATGGGTGGGAACGCTCCCATGATCGGGTACAGTCGTCCCTGTCCCGGTGACGGGTGGAGATGTGGTGTCTGACTTTCGCACATCCGGCGCAAAGTCTGGTGCTGATGCGCGCGAAGGCGGAGAATGCCGTTTGGTATGGGGACGGGGAAGGGCAGTCCCCGCCCCCATCGGGTGCTCACGCCTTGACCTAGCCGGGCGGCTGGGTCACTAGGCGGCGTGACGCGCGGGAGCCGTTGGCACGCGACGTAGTCGCGAGCTTCACCTCCTCTCCGGCACCCGGAGGGAGGTCGGTCGCCGGTCGTAGGGAGATCGGCGACCGACCGCCTCGGGAGCGGCCGGCGATGGCGTCCGGGCGGGCCATCGACGGGACGAATTCTTACATTGATGAACATCCGTGGAAGCGTTCCCATGGACGTTTGTTGGAACGATAGCGACAACTGAGCCCGGAGGGAAGACCCTTCATCGCCCGAGAATCTCCGGGCAATCACCAGGAAATCCTTGACCGCCAACCGAATCGGCCGCTACCTGCGGAAGCGCTCCCACGGCCGCCTGTCGATGTGTCCGGCGTGTTTCCACATTGACACGCCCCGGGTATAAAAAGGGCCCGCACCGGCCCCTCAGCGGGTCGCTGCGGGGTCGCGCCACAGCGTCCACTGTGGGGGGCCGGAGCGCATCGAGGGCCGTCCGGTGACCGTGAAGCCGTGCCGGCGGTAGAAGCTCAGGTTGCGCTCGTTGGAGGACTCCAGGTACACGGGCAGCCCGGCGGCGTCGTACCGGACGAGCGCGTCGGACAGCAGCAGCGAGCCGAGGCCGCGGCCGCGGGCGGCCGCCGTGGTGCCGATGAACTCCAGGTACCAGTGCTCGGGCGGCTGGCGCTCGTGCAGGCGGTCGATCTCGCCCATCCGGCCCAGCAGCCGGGGCAGCCGCGTGCCGGTGGCCCGCAACAGGGGCAGGGCCGCCCGCGCCACGGCCGATGTGGGCAGTCGCCACCCGTGCGGCGGCGCCCACATGGCGACCGCCTGCCGGTCCGGCGTGGTGTACACGTGCCCGCGCGGCACGGCGTACCGCAGCAGCGCCCCGAAGATGAGCTCCAGCCGCCCGTGGCGGCCCCGTGGCGGCGTCAGCCACCTCCACACCGGGTCATCCCCGAACGCCTCCGCCAGCGTGCCCGCCAGCGCCCCCACATCCTCCGCCACGGCAACCCGAACATCATTCACATCCCGCATCCTGCCCCATCCCCCGCCCACCCGCCAGACCCCGTTGATCATGAACTTGTGGCACGGTTCGGCGGCGTGTCGTGGCCATACCTTCCTGATCACCGGGCGGGCGGCGGGCCCCGTGGAGGAAGGAGGGTGGGTAGGGTGAGGGCATGATTGATCATGGGGAGGCGCGGCGGCTGGCGGTGGTGAGCGGGGCGGGCACCGGGATCGGTGCGGCCACGGCGCTGGCACTGGCCGAGCGGGGTCACGACATCATCGCGATCGGACGCCGCGAGCAGGTGCTCGCAGACAGCGCGCGGCGGATCGAGACGGCCACCGGGGCGCGGGTCACCACCGTCGCCGCCGATCTGGCCCAGCCGGAGGCGGTGGACCGGGTCGCCGCGGAACTCGCGGGCCGCACCGTGGACGTGCTGGTCAACAACGCGGGCGGGTTCGTGGCCCAGGACGGCGACGGGCTCGCGGCGGTGGCCCGGCAGTGGCGGGCCACCTTCGACGCCAACGTGCTCACCGCGGTGCTGCTGACCGAGGCGCTGCTGCCCCTGCTGCGCCGGCCGGGCGGGCGGGTGGTGCTGCTGAGCTCGATCGCCGCGCAGCGCGGCGGTGGCGGGCCCTACTCGGCGGCCAAGGCGGCGCTGCACGGCTGGGTGCTGGACCTGGCGGCGCGGCTCGGCCCGGACGGCGCGACGGCCAACGTGGTCTCGCCCGGCTACGTGGCCGAGACGGAGTTCTTCGGCGCCCGGATGACCGAGCAGGGCCACGCGTCCCGCATCGCGCAGACGCTGGTCGGGCGGGCCGGCCGGCCGCAGGACATCGCGGACGCGGTGTGCTGGCTGGCGGGGGAGTCCGGCGGGTACGTCACCGGCCAGATCATCAACGTCAACGGTGGCTCGGTCCTCGGCCGCTGACCGGCCCCGGTCGGCGGCTGCCACGGCTCGCCCGAGCCCACGGTCGCGGCCGGAGAGCCCGACTCGGCCGGCGTGGCGGGCGGGGCCGGTGCGGGCGACAGGCGTTAACAAGGGCACCTTCTACAACGGAAACCGTTAAGAAGGTGCCCTTCCTTTCGTTCGGTCAGCCCTTGACGCTGCCCGCGAGCAGGCCGCGGACGAAGTAGCGCTGCAGGGAGAGGAAGACGGTCAGCGGGACGATGATCGAGACGAAGGCGGCGGCGGTGAGGCGCTGCCACTCGTTGCCGCGGTTGCCCGCCAGTTCGGCCAGGCGCACCGTCAGCGGGGCGTTCTTCGGGCCGGGCGCGAAGATCAGGGCCACCAGCAGGTCGTTCCAGACCCAGAGGAACTGGAAGATGCCGAAGGACGCCAGCGCCGGGACGATCAGCGGCAGCACGATCTTCCGGAAGATCTTCGCGTGGCCGGCGCCGTCGACCTTGGCCGCCTCGACCAGGTCGCCGGGCAGCTCCGCCATGAAGTTGTGCAGCAGGAACACCCCCAGCGGCAGGGCGAAGCAGGTGTGCGCGAACCAGACCGTGATGAACTTGTCCGGGCCGTCGAGGTCCCAGGCGGGCAGCAGCTGCACGCCGCCCAGCGAGACGCCCTCGTTGAAGAACGACAGCAGCGGGATCAGCGCCATCTGCAGCGGCACGATCTGCAGCGCGAAGATGCCGACGTACACCCAGTCACGGCCGCGGAAGCGGGTCCACGCCAGCGCGTACGCGGCCAGCGAGCAGAACGCCAGCGGGAACAGCACCGACGGGATCGTGATCACCAGCGAGTTGATGAAGTATCCGGCCAGGCCGCCCGACGCGGAACGGGCCCCGAACAGCACCTGCTCGTAGTTCTCGAGCGTGAACTGCGGGTTGGCGAAGAAGTTCCACCAGCCGTTGGACTTGATCTCGTCCTCCGGGCGGATCGAGGAGATCAGCACGCCGAACGTGGGCACGGTCCACAGCAGCGCGATCACCAGCGAGACCACGCTGGCCGTGCGGCTGGTGAGCTTGCGGCGCACCCGGCCCGCCGCGGTGACCGGGACCTCGGCGTCGGGCGCCGCGACCACGGTTTCGGTGCCGGTACTCATCGTTTCTCCTCGCTGCGCTCGTCGGTGCGATGAGCTGCCTGTCGGATTCGCTCGCGAAGCGCGCTCATCGGGCCTCCAGCCGGCGGCGGCGCACTACCCGGACCTGGTAGATCACGATGGGTACGACCAGCGCGAACAGCAGCACCGCGAGCGCGGCGCCCTTGCCCTTCTCGTCCGCGCGGAACGAGTAGGTGTACATCTCGTTGGCGATGACGCTGGTGCCGAACTGGCCGCCGGTCATGGTCCGCACGATGTCGAAGATCTTCAGGGTGCCGATCGAGATCGTCACCAGCACGACGACCAGCGCGGGCCGGATGCTGGGGATGGTGACCCGCCAGAACATCTGCCAGGGCGTCACGCCGTCGATCCGGGCCGCCTCGACGATGTCGGCCGGGATGGCCTTGATCGCGGCGGACAGCACCACCATGGCGAAACCGGCCTGGATCCACACCATCACCGCGATCAGGAACAGGGTGTTCCACGGGCCGTCCAGCAGCCACTGCTGCGGCGTCCCGCCGAGCGCGACCACCAGCTGGTTCAGCAGGCCGATCTGCTCGGTGCCCTCCTGCCGGTAGTCGTAGACGAACTTCCAGATGATGCCGGCGCCGACGAACGAGATCGCCATCGGCATGAAGATCAAGGACTTGGCGAACGACTCGAACCTCGCCCGGTCCACCAGCACCGCGTAGACCAGGCCGACCGCGGTGGAGACCGTGGGCACCAGCAGCACCCAGAGGAAGGTGCTGAGCAGCACGCCGTACGAGACGGGATCCGCGCCGAAGTCGGGGAGCATGCCGGAGTTCTTGTCGGTGAACATCCAGACGAAGTTGTCCAGGCCGACGAACTCGGAGGAGTCGGCGTTCATGAACGCCAGGATCAGGGTGCGGATCGCGGGGACGACCAGGCCGACCAGCAGCAGCAGGCCGGCCGGCGCCAGCAGCCCGAGCGCCACCCAGCGGTCCTTGCGGCTCGGCAGCACGTCGAGCACCAGCAGCAACAAGCCCACCACGGCCGCGAAGGCGACGACGCCGTACAGCAGCATCATCAACTTCGGGGCTTCGGCGGTGAAGTCGAAGTTCACGCAGTCTCCCTCGGGGGGCCGGTCGGGACGAAGACTACGCCGTGCGGGCCCCGGATCGGGACCCGCACGGCGCAGGTGGATCGACTACCGGGTCACTTCGGCCAGGTGCCCTCGATGAAGTCGAGGGTCGCCTTGGTGTCCTTGCCGTTGATCCAGTCCGTCATGCCCTTCCAGAAGGAGTTCGCGCCCACGGCGGCCGGCATGAGGTCCGAGCCGTCGAAGCGGAACACCGCGCCGGTGTCCTGCAGGATGCCGACCGCCACCTTGTCGATCGGGTTGGACACGTTCGCCACGTCCAGGCCCTTGTTGGCGGAGATCCAGTTGTTCAGCTTGGCGCGGCTGTTGGCGAAGTCGGCGCTGGCCAGGTAGGTCTGCACCGCCTGGGTGGCCGGGGTGTCGGTGAACGCGCCGACGAACTCGCCGCCGCCCAGCACCGGCTTGCCCTTGGCCGGGTCGATCGCCGGCAGGTAGAAGGCGAACGCGTCGCCGTCCTCGGCCACCTTGGTGCCCTTGGGCCACTGGTTGGCGTAGAAGGACGCCTGGCGGTGCATGCCGCACTTCTTCTGGACGACCGGCAGGCCGCCCTCCTGGAAGGTGGTGGTCGCGATGGACTTCACGCCGCCGATGCCGCCGTTGACGTACTTCTCGTTCTTGAGGATCGAGCCCACCCGGTCGGTCGCCGAAATGATCTTCGGGTCGTTGAACGGGAGGCTGTGCGAGACCCACGCGTCGTACACGTCGGGGCCCTGCTCGCGGAGCAGGACGTCCTCGATCCAGTCCGTGGCCGGCCAGCCGGTCGCGTCCTGCGAGCCGATGCCCGCGCACCACGGCTTGATGCCCGCGGCCACCATGGTGTCGCTCAGCTTGATCATCTCGTCCCAGCTGGTCGGGACGGTCCAGCCCTTCTCCTTGAACAGGGAGGGCGAGTACCACACGAACGACTTCACGTTCGCGCCGAGCGGGGCGCCGTACAGCGTGCCGTTGACGGTGCCGTACTTGAGCCAGTCGGGCGAGTAGTTCTGCGTGGCCATGGCCTTGGTCTTCTCGCCGGCCGCCTTGAGCTTGCCGCCCTTGGCGAAGAACTCCAGCAGACCCGGCTGCGGGATGAAGGCGAGGTCAGGGGCGTCGCCGCCCTCGACGCGGACCTTCAGCTGCGCTTCGAACTCGCCGCTGCCCTCGTACTCGATCTTCACGCCGGTGCAGTCGGCGAACTTCGCCCACGCCTGCTCGAGCAGGCCGGCCTCGGCGTCGCGGATGGGGGAGTAGATGGTGACCGTCTCGCCGGCGATGTCCGTGTAGTCCGCGAACGCGGAGCACTCCGGAGTGTCCAGCTTGCCCTCGGACTTGTTGCCGGAATCGCCGCCGCACGCGGCGACGGTCAGCGCGAGCACCACCGCGCCGGAGAGCGCGAGCAGACGCCGCTGTCTGTTGGATGCCATGGAGTTTCCTCCTCGTAACTGTGTCGGAGCGCAGCCTCAGGTACGGACTACCGCAAGGTGACGCAAGTTATGCAAGCGCTTTCGATCTCGACCTGTCCAGCGCTGACAACAGTAAGGTTCGTAACGATTCGGAAACCACCTCGGAATCCGATGTGACGATCATCCCGCCCCCCACGGCGCGATCTTTGTGGGCTACACTGGTCGCTGGTTTTTGTGTAAGTGGTTTGCTCGCGTTGCCCTCCCTGAGAGGACCGCTGGTGCCGCTACTCAGTGGCCAAACCCCCGCACGAGGTGTGCGGCGCGGTTCGTTTTGCGCAAGGAATGGTGAAAATGGCTCAGGGAACCGTCAAGTGGTTCAACGCCGACAAGGGCTTCGGCTTCATCTCCGTCGACGGTGGTGGCGCTGACGTCTTCGTGCACTTCTCCGCGATCCAGGCCAGCGGCTTCCGCAGCCTCGAGGAGAACCAGCGCGTGGAGTTCGAGATCGTCCAGGGTGCCAAGGGGCCGCAGGCCGACGCGGTTCGCCCGCTCTGATCTCCTAGACACCGACGGGCCGGTTTCGACCGGCCCGTTTGTCGTTCCGCGCTGCCGCACGGCGCGCCGGAGCGCATCGAGCCCCGCATCCTGCCCTGTATGCGGGGCTCTGTGCTGTCCAGAGCTTGTGGCGTCCGACGGGACCGCGCTATCGTCAAACCAAGACGTACGTACGGTTTGCAGTGGAGGCCGCCATGTGGAACCCCGACACCTACCTGCGCTTCGCCGACGAGCGCGGCCGCCCCTTCCACGACCTGCTGGACCGGGTGCACGCGCAGCGGCCGCGGCAGGTGGTGGACCTGGGCTGCGGACCCGGCAACCTCACCGCCTCGCTGGCCGGCCGCTGGCCGGAGGCCGAGGTGCGCGGCATCGACTCCTCGGCCGAGATGATCGAACGGGCCGTCGCCGACCAGGGCGCGGCCGGCCCGGTGCGCTACGCGGTGGGTGACGTACGCGACTGGCGGCCCGGACCGCAGACCGACGTCATCGTCACCAACGCGGTGCTGCAGTGGGTGCCCGGGCAGGAGGAGCTGGTCGCGACGTGGGCCCGGGAGCTGCCCGCGGACGGCTGGCTCGGCCTGCAGGTGCCCGGCAACCACGACGCGCCCGCCCACCGGGCGCTGCGCGAGCTGTGTCTCTCGCCACGCTGGGCGCAGCGCCTCGGCGCGGTCGGCGAGCAGGTGCGCGGCGTGCCGGAGCCGGCGGAGTACGCCCGGCTGCTGCGTGACGCGGGCTGCGCCGCCGACGTGTGGGAGACGACCTACCTGCACCAGCTTCCGGTGACCGAGGGCCGGCACCCGGTGCTGACGTGGCTGTCCGGCACCGCGCTGCGGCCGGTCCGGGCGCTGCTGGCCGAGACCGACTGGGACGCGTTCCGCGATGAGCTGGAGCCGCGGCTGGCCGAGGACTACCCGGCCCACCGCGGCGTGGTCGACTTCCCGTTCCGCCGCGTCTTCGCCGTCGGCCACCGTCTCCCCTCCGACCGCTGACCCGACCCATCCCGACGCCGGACGTCGGCCCTGCGGCCCGCGCGTCGCCCTTGATCGCCCGACTTGCCAGGCAACTGGGCGAAAGCGCGGCCAAGATACGCCCATCTGCCAGGCAAGTCGGACGATCAAGGGCGGGCGGAGGGTGGTGACCGGAGGCGCATGATCATGTACGCGGAGGTAGGGTGCCGTCATGGCTAGTGACGATCTTGCGGCCTTCATCGCAGGGCTGCCCAAGGCCGAGCTGCACGTGCACCACGTCGGCTCCGCCTCCCCCCGGACCGTGGCCGAGCTCGCCGCCCGGCACGAGGGCCGCAGCCCGGTGCCCGCCGACCCCGACCTGCTGGCCGAGTACTTCACCTTCACCGACTTCGCGCACTTCGTCGAGGTGTACCTGAGCGTCGTCGACCTGATCCGCGACGCCGAGGACGTGCGCACGCTGACCTACGGCGTGGCCCACGACCTTGCCGCGCAGCAGGTGCGCTACGCGGAGCTGACCGTCACGCCGTACTCCAGCGTGGCCCGGGGCATCCCGGCGGAGGCGTTCTGCGAGGCGATCGAGGACGCGCGGCGCGAGGCGGAGAAGGAGTTCGGCCTGGTGCTGCGCTGGTGCTTCGACATCCCGGGCGAGGCCGGGCTGGCCTCGGCGGAGCAGACCCTGCGCATCGCACTGGACCAGCGCCCGGACGGCCTGATCAGCTTCGGCCTCGGCGGGCCCGAGATCGGCGTGCCGCGGCCGCAGTTCAAGCCGTACTTCGACGCCGCCCGCGCGGCGGGGCTGCGCAGCGTGCCGCACGCGGGCGAGACCACCGGCGCGCAGACGGTCTGGGACGCGATCCACGAGCTCGGCGCCGAGCGCATCGGCCACGGCATCTTCGCGGCGCAGGACCCCGCGCTGCTGGACCACCTGGCCGAGCACGCCATCCCGCTGGAGGTGTGCCCGACGTCGAACCTGCGCACCCGGGCCGTCGCGGACCTGTCCGAGCACCCGCTGGCCCGGCTGGTGGCGGCGGGCGTGCCGGTGAGCGTCAACTCCGACGACCCGCCCATGTTCGGCACCACGCTCAACAACGAGTACGAGGTGGCCGCGCGGCTGCTGGACCTGGACGCGGCCGGGGTGGCCGAGCTGGCCCGCCAGGGCGTACGCCACTCGTTCGCGAGCGAGCAGGTGAAGTCCGCGCTGCTCGCCGAGATCGACGCGCACGCCGCGACCGCCTGACCCGCCGTGCCGTCCGCGCGGTAGGAGATCTGCGGGAGTCGACAACTTCTGGGTTGCCTCGACAACCCAGAAGTTGTCGGCTGCGAACCTGTGGTCAGGCTGCGGGTGCGGACCCGAAACGGCGATCACCTCATCGCGGCGCCCCGCGTCACACCTGATGCAGGCTGCGGACCTTGCTCCAGACGACGGTGTCGAGGGTGCCGGCGCGGTTGGCGAAGGCCGGGGTCGAGATCGTGATCGGGTCGCTCAGGTCGAGGAAGCTGTTGTGGTCGGCGTCGGCGTCCCAGGCGGTGGTGGGGATCTCGATGTGGTCGTGGCGGTGGCGCTGGTCCTGGCTGGTGATCTTCAGCACCTCGTACGCCCCGCGCCGGAAGCGCAGCACCACGCACGGGCGCACCTTCGAGCCGGTGCCGTCCTCGTAGGGCACGTCCGCCCACCAGATCTCCCCGGGCTGCGGCCCGGACTTCGGCGCCTTGGTCGCCTTGGGCGCGCGCGGGCCGGGCCGGGCCGGCGGGCGCTTGCCGGCGGGTCCGCCGGCCGTGGGGCGGGTGCCGCGGGCGCGCAGCAGCCACCACGCGGCGGCGAGCGCGGCGAGCACGGCCAGGGTCGTCAGGAGCAGCCACATGATCGGCAGTCTAAGCGGGCTCGCCGAGCATGGCGTACGCCGCGTCGGCGGCCACCGGCCGGGAGAACAGGAACCCCTGGCCGTAGCCGCAGCCGAGGCGGAGCAGGTACGCGCGCTGCTGCTCGGTCTCGATGCCCTCGGCGATGAGGTCCAGGCCGAGGTTGCGTCCCATCAGCACGATGGTGCGGACCAGCTCGCCGCTGCGCCGGTCGGTGTCCATCTGCCAGACGAAGGACCGGTCGATCTTCAGCGCGTCGATGGGCAGCCGGTGCAGCGCCTCCAGCGACGAGTACCCGGTGCCGAAGTCGTCGATGTGCAGCTGGCAGCCCAGCTCGTGCAGCGTCTTCAGGATGTCGCGGGCGGGGCCGATGTTCTCCATCACCACGCCCTCGGTGATCTCGATGGCGAGGCTGCCGGCGGGCGGGCGGTGCCGGTCCAGCGCGTCGGCGATGTCGTCGATGATGTTGCCGCCCCAGAACTGCCGGTTGGAGATGTTGACCGCGATGCTCAGCCCGGACGGCGCGCCCGCGGCGTACCAGGTCCGCAGGCGGCGGCAGCACTCGTTCACGATCCACCGGCCGATCGGGACGATCAGCCCCGTCTCCTCGGCGATCGGCAGGAACTCGGCGGGCGGCAGCAGCCCGCGCAGCGGGTGCCGCCAGCGCACCAGCGCCTCGAAGCCCTTCGTCTGACCCGAGCGCAGCACCACGATCGGCTGGTAGTGCACCTCGAACTCGCCGTTGTCGAGGGCCTGGCGCAGCTCGGTCTCGACCTGCAGCCGGGTCACCGCCTTGGCGTGCATGGCCACGTCGAACACCGCGTGCCGCCCCTTGTGCAGCGACTTCGCCGAGTACATCGCGATGTCGGCGTCGCGCAGCAGGTCCTCGGCGTTGCTGTAGCGCCGGCTGGACAGCGTGATGCCGATGCTCGCGGTCACCACCACGTCCTGCCCGTGCAGGTGGAAGGGCTGCCCGAGCACGCCGTGCAGCCGCTCGGCGACCTGCGCCGGGGTGTGCGGCGCGGTGATGTCGTCCAGCAGCACCAGGAACTCGTCGCCGCCGTACCGGGCGACCGTGTCGGCCTCGCGCAGGGTGGACCGGATCCGCTTGGCCACCTGCTTGAGCAGCCGGTCGCCCGCCGAGTGGCCCAGGCTGTCGTTGACCACCTTGAACCCGTCGAGGTCCAGGAACAGCACGCCGAAGGGGCGGCCGGTGCGCCGCCGCGACTGGCGGATCGCCTGGCGCAGCCGGTCCAGGAACAGCGCCCGGTTGGGCAGCCCGGTCAGCTCGTCGTAGAGGGCCGCGATGCGCAGCTGCTCCTTCTGCCGCAGCGACTCCTTCAGCAGGGCCTGCCGGTCCAGCGCCACCGCCAGCAGCGCGGCCCACTGGTTGAACGGCTCCCGGCCGGTCGCCCCGACCGACGACACCGTGTCCGCCACCGCCAGGTAGCCCCAGTCGCTGGCGCCGCTCTTGACCGGCACCACGAACACGATGCGGTTCGCGGCCGGGTCGGCCTGCTCCCGCAGCACCGCCGGCGGGAACTCGCTCACCGGCAGGGACGGCAGCAGGCCCGGGGCGTCGTCACCGGGCAGGAACAGCCCGGCCGTCTCCAGGGTGGCGTCCGACAGCGACGGCGGCCTGCCCCCGCTCCACAGGCCGAAGCAGCCCGCCTTCACCCAGGTGCGGCGCATCCAGCCCAGCCGGGCCGGCTCCTGATGCCCCCGCAGCAGCTCCATGCCGACCTCGTACTGCGCGGTCAGCGTCTCGCGCAGCCGGACGCTGTCCTGGAACAGGGTCCGGCCCCGCATCTCCATGAGCATGAGCAGGACCCCGTTGGCGGGCCGGCCGTAGTCGCGGATCAGCTGCGCGACCTCGTACAGGGCCTCGGGCCGCCCGCCGGACAGGCGCAGCAGCAGCTCCAGGGCCTGGCGCACCTGCTCGCAGGAGGGCCGGTCCGCGACCGCCTCCGGAGTGTCCTCCACCGCCCGCGCCACGACGGCCGCCGCCTGGACGATGCCGGCCGACTCGTCCGCCGACAGCGAACCGTGCACCGGGGACACCGCGGTGGCGATCAGGTCGGCCAGGCGCCGGTGCTGCGGGCGTACGTCGGCATGGAAGGCCAGGTCGCCGCTGCAGCCGCAGGACTCGCGGACGATGAGCGAGGTCGGCACGACGATGGGGGACTCCGGCGCGGGCTCGCCGCGCAGCGCGCCCAGCAGCGCCTCGGCGGCGGCCCGGCCGATCATCTCCATCGGCTGGCGCACGGTGGTGAGCCGGGGGATGAGGTAGGAGCTGGACCGCAGGTCGTCGAAGCCGACGAGGGCCTGGTCCTGCGGCAGCCGCAGGCCGGCGGCGGTCAGCGCGTCCATGATGCCCGTCGCGTTCTCGTCGGTGGCGGCGATGACCGCGGTGGAGGGCAGGCCGGCGTCCAGCATGCGGCGCGCGGCCCGCTCGCCGCCGTCGACCTGGTTGGTGTGCGCCGGGAAGAGCAGGTGCGGGTCGGCCTCGATGCCGTGCACGGCCAGCGCCCGCCGGTACGCCTCCAGCCGCTCGCGCACGTCGGCGGTGCCCAGGTGGCCGGCGAAGCCGATGCGGCGGTGCCCGTGCGCGACCAGGTGGTCCACCGCCTCGGTGATGCCGGTGCGGTTGTCCGGCATCACCACGGGGCAGCCGAGCTCGGGCATGGGGTGGCTGACGAACACCAGCGGCCGCCCGGTCTGCTGGATCGCGGACAGGTAGCGGTGCGTCGCCGCCTTGAGCACCACCACGAACCCGGCGACGTGCTGCCACGCCACCGGGTAGGTCAGGTCGGAGGGCTCGGTGACCTCGATGTGCTCGGTGCCGGCGTCCAGCGTCTGGATCGCGATGACACCGGCGCCCGCCTCCGCCGCGGCGCGCGCGATCCCCGCCAGCACGCCCCCGTAGTACCAGCCGCCCAGGAACGGCGACAGCACCCCGAGCGTGAGGTCTGCTGACACTTTTCGACGGTATCGCGCAGACGCGGCGCATCCGGGCGGAACGGGCGTTGTGGGGGCGGTGGCGTCCGGCGCGGCCGGAACCGGTAACCGGCATGATCAGCCGGACCGATAGCATGGCCGGAGCCGGACAAACCGCTGCAGAGAGCTTGAGGAGACCATCGTGAGCGCACCGACCAGCCCGCCCAAGGCCGACCCCGTCGTCGTCCGGGCCGGGACGACGGGCGCCGCCGCGATCGCCGAGGCCGGCCTGCCGGTGCACGGCGCCAAGGCCGTCGTGGTGGTGCGCGACCCCGAGGGCCGCCTGCGCGACCTGGACTGGGCTCCCGAGGTGGACACCGAGGTCGAGCCGGTCGCCATCGACTCCCCGGACGGGCTCAACGTGCTGCGCCACTCCACCGCGCACGTGCTGGCCCAGGCGGTGCAGGACATCTTCCCGGAGGCGAAGCTCGGCATCGGCCCGCCGATCGACAACGGCTTCTACTACGACTTCGGGGTGGCCACGCCGTTCCACCCGGACGATCTCGACAAGATCGAGAAGCGCATGCAGGAGATCGTCAAGTCGGGGCAGACCTTCAAGCGCCGCCGCTTCGAGACGCTCGACGAGGCCAAGGCCGAGCTGAAGGACGAGCCGTTCAAGCTCGAGCTGGTCGACATCAAGGGCGACGCCGGCGACGACGTGATGGAGGTCGGCGGCGGCGAGCTGACCATCTACGACAACTTCGACGCCAAGACCGGCGAGCGCTGCTGGGGCGACCTGTGCCGCGGCCCGCACCTGCCCAGCACCCGCCTGATCGGCGCGTTCAAGCTGATGCGCTCGGCTGCGGCGTACTGGCGCGGCTCGGAGAAGAACCCGCAGCTGCAGCGGGTCTACGGCACCGCGTGGCCGACCCGCGACCAGCTCAAGGACTACCTGAAGCTGCTGGAGGAGGCGGCCCGCCGCGACCACCGCAAGCTCGGCACCGACCTCGACCTGTTCAGCTTCCCCGACGAGATCGGCTCGGGCCTGGCCGTCTTCCACCCCAAGGGTGGCGTGATCAAGCGCGAGATGGAGGACTACGTCCGCGCCCGCCACATCGAGGAGGGCTTCCAGTACGTCGGCACCCCGCACATCACCAAGGAAGGTCTCTTCCACACCTCGGGGCACCTGCCGTACTACAAGGAGACCATGTTCCCGCCCATGGACATGGAGGGCAGCGACTACTACCTCAAGGCCATGAACTGCCCGATGCACAACCTGATCTACCGCTCGCGCGGGCGCTCCTACCGCGAGCTGCCGATCCGGCTGTTCGAGTTCGGCGCGGTGTACCGGTTCGAGAAGTCGGGCGTGATCCACGGCCTGACCCGGGTGCGCGGCTTCACCCAGGACGACTCGCACTCCTACTGCACGAAGGAGCAGGCGCCCGCCGAGATCAAGCACCTGCTGGACTTCGTGCTCGGCCTGCTCAAGGACTTCGGCATCACCGACTTCTACCTGGAGCTGTCGACCCGTGACGAGTCCAAGCCGGAGAAGTTCGTCGGCTCGGAGCAGGACTGGGCGACCGCGACCGCGGTGCTGGAGCAGTGCGCCCGGGAGACCGGCCTGACCCTGGTCCCGGACCCGGGCGGCGCGGCCTTCTACGGCCCGAAGATCTCCGTGCAGGCCAAGGACGCCATCGGCCGCACCTGGCAGATGTCGACCATCCAGTACGACTTCAACCAGCCCCGCGGCTTCGAGCTGGAGTACCAGGCCGCCGACGGCACCCGGCAGCAGCCGGTGATGATCCACTGCGCCAAGTTCGGCTCGATCGAGCGCTTCATCGGCGTGCTCACCGAGCACTACGCGGGCGCGTTCCCGGCCTGGCTGGCACCGGTGCAGGTGGTGGGCATCCCGATCCGCTCCGACGACGAGGCCGGGCACACCGCGTTCCTGCACGACTTCGTGGCGCGGCTGCGCAAGCAGGGCATCCGGGCCGAGGTCGACGCCTCCGACGAGCGCATGCAGAAGAAGATCCGCACCGCGCAGCAGCAGAAGATCCCGTTCATGGCGATCGTGGGCGACCAGGACCTCGCCGACGGCACGGTCTCCTTCCGCTACCGCGACGGCTCGCAGCGCAACGGCGTCAGCCTCGACGAGGCCGTCGCGCACGTCGTCGACGTCGTGCGCGCGCGCGTCAACACCGGCCCGTCGGCCGCCGTCGCCGAGGCGGTCGCGGCGGAGCAGGCGTGAGCGGGCGCGGCGGGGAGGCGGCGTGAGCACGCGGGTGCACGAGGCCGGGTTCGTGCTGGACACGGACCCGGCACACCGGGCGGGTGCGGCGTGACCGCCCCCGACCCCGACGGCCTGGAGCGGCTGTGGACGCCGTGGCGCATGGCGTACGTCAGCGGCGGCGCCCGGTCCACCGAGTGCCCGTTCTGCGTCGCGCCGGTCGAGGACCCGGACGGGCTCATCGTGGCGCGCGGTGAGGCCGTGTACGCGGTGCTCAACCGTTTCCCGTACAACCCGGGCCACCTGCTGATCTGCCCGTACCGGCACATCGACGACTACCCGGAGCTGGACGCGGCGGAGACGGCCGAGCTGGCCGAGTTCACCAAGACCGCGATGCGGGTGGTGCGCAAGGTGTCCAATGCGCACGGCTTCAACATCGGGCTCAACCAGGGCCACGCCGCGGGCGCGGGCATCGCCGCCCACCTGCACCAGCACGTGGTGCCGCGGTGGGGCGGCGACAACAACTTCCTGCCCGTGGTCGCCCGCACCAAGGCCCTGCCGCAGCTGCTCACCGACACCCGGGACCTGCTGCGCGAGGCCTGGCCGGCGTAGCCGGCACGCCGTGCGGGTACGGGACTACGTCGTACCCCTGCGGAAGGATGGCCGCCATGATTGGCAAACTGCGCACCGTCGCGCTCGACGCACCCGACATCAAGGGCCTGGCCGGTTTCTACGCCGAGCTGGCCGGGCTGGACGAGCACTACGCCGACGACGAGTGGATCACGCTCAAGGCCGCGGACGGCACCCGGCTCGGGTTCCAGCGGGCCGACGACCATGTGCCGCCGCGCTGGCCCGACCCGGCGTACCCGCAGCAGATGCACCTCGACCTGCGCGTGCCGGACATGGCCGCGGCGGTCGAGCGCGCGGTCGGGCTCGGCGCGACCCGGCTGCCCGGCGGCGCGGAGACGTTCACCGTGCTGGCCGACCCGGCGGGCCACCCGTTCTGCCTGTGCCAGGGCGAGGTCGACGCCGCCGAGATCGCCGACGTCGCGATCGACTGCGAGCAGGCCGGGCCGCTGGCCCGGTTCTACAGCGAACTGCTCGGGCTCCCGGTGACCTGGGAGGGCGAGGGCGGCGCCATGATCTCCGCCGAGGGGCGGCTGCCGGTGATCTTCCAGGAGATCGCGGAGCACCGCGCGCCGCGCTGGCCGGACCCGGCGTACCCGCAGCAGCTGCACCTGGATGTCGAGGTCGCCGACGTCGGGGAGGCCGAGCCGAAGGTGCTCGCCATCGGCGCGGTCAAGCTGGACGGCGGCGGGGAGAACTGGCGGGTGTACGCCGACCCGGCCGGCCACCCGTTCTGCCTGGTCTGGTGAGATCGGGCGCTCGACGCCCTGCTTTTGCATAGACGTTGGCCTATCTGGATGAAGTGGATCTCGAAAAAGTTATCCAGATAGGCCAGCGTCGATTTCAAGACGGGGGTCAGCGGGAGGTGGTGTGCTCCTTGCGGGCCTGGTCGGCGAGGTGGCCGGGCATGGGCTCGTAGCGGGCGAACTCGCGGGTGAAGGTGCCCGCGCCGGCGGTCATCGAGCGCAGGTCGACCAGGTAGCGCAGCAGCTCGATCGCGGGGACCTCGGCGCGCACCTGGGTGCGGTCGCCGCCGGCGGGATCGGACTCCGAGCCGAGTACCCGGCCGCGGCGGCCGGACAGGTCGCTCATCACCGCGCCGACCGCGCTGTCGGGCACCGTGATGACCACCTCGTCGACCGGTTCGAGCAGGGTGATCTGGGCCTTCTCGGCGGCGTCCTTGAGCGCCATGCTGCCGGCGGTCTGGAAGGCGGCGTCGGAGGAGTCGACGCTGTGCGCCTTGCCGTCGACCAGGGTGACCCGGAAGTCGACCACGGGGTAGCCGGCCACGATGCCCCGCTCGGCCTGGGCGCGTACCCCCTTCTCGACGCTGGGGATGTAGTTGTGCGGGATGGCGCCGCCGACGATCTTGTCGACGAACTCGATGCCCGCCCCGCGGGGCAGCGGTTCGAGCTGGATCGCGCAGACGGCGTACTGGCCGTGCCCGCCGGACTGCTTGACGTGGCGGCCCTGCCCCGCGGCCGGGGCCGCGAACGCCTCGCGCAGCGCCACCTTGGCGGGCTCGGTGCTCAGCTCGACGCCGCCCGCGCGCAGCCGGTCGAGCACCACGTCGGCGTGCGCCTCGCCCATGCACCACAGCACCAGCTGGTGCGTCTCGGGGTTGCGTTCCAGGCGCAGCGTCGGGTCGCCCGCGACCAGCTTGGCCAGGTTCTTGGCGAGCGCGTCCTCGTCGGAGCGGGTCTTGGGCACCACCGCCACCGGCAGCAGCGGCTCGGGCATCGTCCACGGCGCCACCAGCAGCGGCTTGTCCTTGGCGGAGATGGTGTCGCCGGTCTCGGCCGCGGTGGACTTGGTGACCGCGCAGATGTCGCCCGCGATGCACTTGCCGACCTCGCGCAGGTTCGCGCCGAGCGGGGAGTAGATGTGGGTGACCCGCTCGTCGGCGTCGTGGTCGGGGTGGCCGCGCTCGGCCAGGCCGTGGCCGCTGATGTGCACCGGGGTGTCCGGGCGCAGCGTGCCGGAGAAGACCCGGACCAGGCTGACCCGGCCCACGTACGGGTCGATCGTGGTCTTGACCACCTCGGCCACCAGCGGGCCGTCCGGGTCGCAGGTCAGCGCGTCGCGCGGCGAGCCGTCGACGCCGGTGACCGCGGGCAGCGGGTGCTCCAGCGGGGTGGGGAAGGCCCGGGTGAGCAGCTCCAGCAGCGCGTCGAGCCCGACGCCGGTCTCCGCGCAGACGGGCACCACCGGGTGGAAGTGGCCGCGCGCGACGGCCTTCTCCAGGTCGTCGACGAGCACCTGGGAGTCGATGGCCTCGCCCGCGAGGTAGCGGTCCATCAGGGTCTCGTCCTCGCTCTCGGCGATGATCCCCTCGATCAGCTCGCCGCGCGACTCCTCGATGGCGGGCAGGTGCTCCGGGTCGGGCTCGCGCACCTGGGGCGGGTAGCCGCCGGAGTAGTCGTACACCTGCTGCGAGATCAGGCCGATCAGGCCCTCCACCGAGTGGCCGTCGTCGCCGTGCATGGGCAGGTACAGCGGCTGGATCTCCTCGCCGAAGACCCGCTGGCACAGCGCGAGGGCCTCGTCGAAGTCGGCCCTCGGGTGGTCCAGCCGGGTGATGGCGACCGCGCGCGGCATGCCGACCGCGGCGCACTCCTCCCACAGGGTCGCGGTGGCCGCGTCCATCCCGTCCCACGCGCTGACCACGAACAGGGCGGCGTCGGCGGCGCGCAGGCCGGCCCGCAGCTCGCCCACGAAGTCGGCGTAGCCGGGCGTGTCCAGCAGGTTGACCTTGACGCCGTCGTGGGTCAGCGGCGCGCACGCCAGCGCCACCGAGCGCTGCTGCTTGACCGCGGCCGGATCGTGGTCGGTGACCGTGGTGCCCTCGGTGACCGCGCCCGCCCGGCCGATCGTCCCGGTGGCCGCGAGCAGCGCCTCGACCAGCGTCGTCTTGCCGCTGCCGGCGTGCCCTACCACCACGACGTTGCGCACGTCGGCAGGCTTCTCGGCGACCTGCGCCGGAGCCTGCGAGACCTTCTCCCTGTCGCCGCGCGCCATGTCCGCCTCCTGTATCCGTGTCGGTTACTGCATTGTTTCCGATCCCACACCCATCGGGCGTTCGGACACAAGACCGGCGTCCGCGTGTCGCCGCACCCACGGGGCTCCGCCCCGTGCACCCCGACGTGCCCAAGGGCCCGATGCGGCCCACCGCTATCGTTAGCGCCATCATGGCGAAGATCCTCAGCGTGGTGGGCAAGGCCGGTACGGCCCGGCTGCTCGATCCCCTCAGCCGGGCGCTGCTGCGGGCGGGTGTGAGCCCGAACGCGGTGACCGTGGTCGGCACCCTCGGCGTGCTGGTCGGTGCGTTCGGATTCGCGGCGCGCGGCCACTTCGTCGCCGCCGTGTTGATCATCCTAGTGTGCGGCCTCACCGACGTGATGGACGGGGCGATGGCCCGCGCCCGCGGCACCGCCAGCAGGTACGGCGCGCTGCTGGACTCGACCATGGACCGCGTCGCCGACGGCGCCATCTTCGCCGGCATCATCTGGTGGTACGCGGGCACCGGCGACCGGCCGACCCTGGCCGCGGCCCTCATCTGCCTGGTCGCCGGGCAGGTCGTCTCCTACGTGAAGGCGCGCGCCGAGGGCCTGGGCATGTCCTGCCACGTGGGCCTCGTCGAGCGCGCCGAGCGGCTCATCATCGTCGGTGTCGGCGCGCTGCTGACCGGCTTCGGCGTGTCCTGGGGCCTGCCCGCGTCGCTGTGGCTGCTCGCGGCCGGCTCCATCTTCACCGTGGGCCAGCGCATGTGGCACGTCCGCAAGCACGAGGCGGCGGGGGAGTCGGTGTGAGCCGGCCCGCGGCGGCACGCGGCCGGGAGGCGGCATGAACAAGGAACGGCTGGTCGAGCTGGGCTACGCCGCCGGCTGGCGGCTGGTGCGCACCATGCCGGAGCCGGCCGCGGCGGCGCT
>NZ_JBFAOU010000005.1:0-111893 GCF_040675365.1 Catellatospora sp. NPDC049609
TAGCCGTCCTCGTCCCGGTCGACCAGGATGCGGCGCTTCTTCAGCTCCTCGATCGGGGCGCGCACGTTGCCGATGCGGGCCCGCAGCTCCGGGTCACCATGGTGGACCATGGCACGACCGGCCGGGCGCGGCGCCGCCACACGCGAGAGCGCAGCACCGCGGTCGCCGCCGTGCCGTGTCCGTCAGCCGCGCCCGTGCTCCATCAGCGCCATCGCCAGGCAGATCACGGCGAGCGTGGTCAGCACGGTGCGGACCAGGTTCCACCGCGACCATCTCGCCTCGTCGAACCGCGCCCGCACGCCCGCCAGGTCGGCGATCCCGTCCGGCTCCCCCGCCGCCTTGATCGTGTCGTTCATCGGCACGTTCACCGCGACGGTGATGACGAAGACCACGAGGTAGAGCGCGAACGCGGTGAGCGTCCAGGTCAGCGCCGCCCCGCCGGGGCCCAGCAGCAGCCCGGCGGCCGCGCCGGTGAACACCAGCGCGCCGAGGAAGCCGCCGAGCATGAACCACGGGTTGATGATCGCCCGGTCCAGCGCCTGGAACGCGCCCACGAAGGTGCGGTCGTCGGTGCGGCGCAGGCCCGGCATGACCGTGTGGGAGTAGAGCCCGAACACCCCGGCCATGTTCCCCATCGTCACCATCGCCGCGATCAGGGCGAGCAACCGTGCCGTCTCCATGCGGCCACTCTGCCAGACGGTCACGCCGATCACGACGGTCGGCGGCCCGGAACCGCAGACACCCGGCGGCTCACCTGTTCCGGGACGTACCCGCATCCCGGAACAGGTGGGCGCGGACGGCCACCTGTTCCGGCGGACGGGCCGGCACCGGACGGAGATCGCCGGTAGGCTGACGCGGACCCACCGCTCGGGCCGATGTCTCCTGCCGTCTCGCCGAAAGTGGGATTCCGTGGCTGACTTCGACGTGCTGGTGCTCGGCGGTGTCGGCGTCGACACCATCGTGCCGGTGCCCGAGCTGACCGTGCCGCCGGGCGACTTCCTGCCGGTGGGGCCGATCCGCGACTACGTCGCCCACTCCGGCAACGGGGTCGCGCTCGGCTTCCACGCGCTGGGCCTGCGCACCAAGCTGATCGACTTCCTGGGCGCGGACCCGCTGGGCGAGCTGGTGCTGGCCCGCTACGCCGAGGCCGGCCTGGACTTCAGCCACCTGACCGCACCCAACGGCACGCCGCGCGCGGTGAACCTGGTCGACCAGGCGGGCCGCCGGTTCTCCTTCTTCGACGCCCGGCACCCCGCCGACCTGGCCCTGCCGCGCGACTTCTACCTGCCGTACCTGGAACGGGCCCGGCACGCGCACGTGGCGGCGTCCCGCGCCGCCGGGGCGTTCGCCGACGCGCAGCGGCTGGGCGTCACCACCTCCACCGACCTGCACTCCTGGGACGGCGAGCAGGACTGGATCTGGGCCATCGCCCGCGCCGCGGACCTGGTCTTCCTGAGCGCCGAGGGCGCACCGGACCGGATCGACGAGATCATGCGTGGTGTGGTCGACACCGGCCACGCGCGCCTGGTCGTGGCGACCCAGGGCGCGGCGGGCTGCCGCGTCCTCACCCGCGACGACCCGGAGGTGCGCCGGTTCCCCGCGGTGGCGCCGGAGCGGCCGGTGATCGACAGCAACGGGGCGGGCGACGGGTTCAGCACGGCGTTCATGAGTGTGTGGCTGGCCGGCGGGCCGGTCGAGGAGTGCGTGCGCGCGGGCGCGGTGTCGGGCGCGTTCGCCTGCGGCGCGGCGGGCACGCACGAGGAGCTGATCACCGGCGACCAGCTCGCGGCGGCAGTGGCCCGCACCCGGGTGACGACGTCCGGTCGCTGAACCCTCCGGCTTGACTTCCCGCTGGCGGCACCGCAAGGTGGGAGCGCTTCCATTGAAGCAATGACATCCATCCACAGGAGGCACGCCCATGTCTCGATCGCACGCCGGCCCGTTGCGGGCCGTGCTCCACGGACCGCCCACTTCCTTGGCCCGGCTCGGCCGCGCCGTCCTGGCCGGACTCGCCGCGCTCGCGATGGCGCTGCCCGTCACGATCGCCGCGTCACCCGCGCAGGCCGCGACCCCGGTCCGCGTCATGCCGCTCGGCGACTCGATCACCGGCGGACCCGGCTGCTGGCGCGCCGTGCTCTGGAACCGGCTGCAGGCCAACGGCTTCACCGACGTCGACTTCGTCGGCACGCTGCCCGGCGGCGGCTGCGGCGTCTCCGGCTGGGACGGCGACAACGAGGGGCACGGCGGGTTCCGGGCCACCGGGATCGCCGACCAGAACCAGCTGCCGGGCTGGCTGAGCGCCACCCGGCCCGACATCGTCCTGATGCACCTGGGCACCAACGACATCTGGGGCAACCTCCCCACCGCGACGATCCTCGCCGCGTACGGCAAGCTCGTCGACCAGATGCGGGCGAGCAACCCGAACATGCGGATCCTGGTCGCCCAGATCATCCCGATGACGCCGAGCGGCTGCGCGTGGTGCCCCACCGGCGTCGCCGCGCTCAACGCCGCCATCCCGGCCTGGGCCGCCGCGAAGACCACCGCCCAGTCGCCGGTCACGGTGGTGGACCAGTTCACCGGGTTCGACACCGCCGCCGACACCAGCGACGGCGTACACCCGGACGACTCGGGCTTCCAGAAGATGTCGGACCGGTGGTATCCGGCGCTGACCCCGCTGCTCGGCGGCACGGTCCCGGGTGACACCACGCCGCCGAGCGTGCCCGGCGGGCTGACCGCCTCCGTCGACTGCCGCATGACGGTCACCCTGCGCTGGACGGCGTCCACCGACGACGTCGGCGTGACCGGGTACGACGTGTTCCGGGCGACCGACAGCGGCCCGTTCGTCGCCGTCGGCACGACCACCGCGACGACGTTCACCGACACGCTGCGCGGCCTGGCCCGATACCAGGTCCGGGCGCGCGATGGCGCGGGCAACACCTCGGCCCTCACCGCGCCGGTCTCGGCGCTGCCGCCGCCGTGCCCGCAGGACACCCAGCCGCCCACCGTCCCGGGCACGCCCGCCGCGTCGGCGACGACCGCGACGGCGACCACGCTGACCTGGGCCGCCTCGACCGACAACGTCGGCGTGACCGGGTACGAGATCCAGCGGGCGCCCGGCAGCAGTGGCGGGAGCTTCGCGACGGTGGGGGTCTCGACGACCGCCACGTTCACCGACACCGGGCTGAGCCCGGCGAGCACCTACCGCTACCAGGTCCGGGCGCGGGACGCGTCCGGGAACCTGTCGACGTTCTCCGCCGGGGTCACCGTCACCACGGCGGGCGGGGGCGGCTGCTCGGCGACGCTGACACTGCAGACGGGCTGGGGCACCGGGTACGTCATGCAGCCCAACCGGGTGACCAACAGCGGCACCGCCACCCTGAACGGCTGGACGGTCACCTTCACCCTGCCCGCCGGGCACGTCCTCACCGGGTCGTGGAACGCCGCGGTGACGGTCAGCGGGCAGACGGTGACCGCGCGCGGGATCCCGGGCCAGAACGCCACCCTCGGCGCGGGCGCCACCACCACCTGGGGCTTCCAGGCCACCAGGCCGAACGGCGACACGGCGGTGCCGTCCACCGCCACCTGCACCAGCCCGTGACCGGGTGCCCGGGGGCGTGCCACGGCGGCACGTCCCCGGGCCGGTCCGGACGGTCGCGGCAGCCCGTACGCGGCGCCCGTGGGCGATATGGTCGGAGCCGGACCAGTGGCGGGACGGGAGCCCATGGACGGATCAGGCGACGCGGCCGGGTCGGCGCGCGGCGGAGACCCCGCGCCGGGCGGGTTCGCCTGGGACACGGCGGGCGGCCCGCAGGGCTCCGACAGCTTCGTCACCGTAGCCGTGGCACTAGTGGCCAACCTGCTCATCGCGGTGGCCAAGACGGGCGCCGCGGCGCTCACCCGGTCGGCGTCGATGACGGCGGAGGCCGCCCACTCGTGGGCGGACGCGGGCAACGAGGTCTTCCTGATCATCGCCAACCGCCGGGCGGCGCGACCGCCGGACCGGGCGCATCCGCTGGGCCACGGCCGCGAGGCGTACGTGTGGTCGCTGTTCGCGGCGGTCGGGCTGTTCGTGGCCGGTGGCGCCTTCTCCATCACGCACGGCGTCGGCGAGCTGCGCGACCCCACCCCCGCCGAGGACTTCATCATCGGGTACGTCGTGCTGGCGGTCTCCTTCGTGCTGGAGGGGATCTCGTTCCTGCAGTCGGCCCGCCAGGCGCGGGCCGATGCGCGGCTCCTGCAGCGAGATCTCATCGAGCACGTCCTGGCGACCTCGGATCCGACGCTGCGGGCGGTCTTCGCGGAGGACGCCGCGGCGCTGATCGGGCTGGTGCTGGCCGCCGCCGGGCTGGCCGCGCACCAGATCACCGGCTCGCCGGTCCCGGACGCCGTCGGGTCGATCCTGGTCGGGGTGCTGCTCGTGGTGGTGGCGGTGGTGCTCATCAACCGCAACCGCCGCTTCCTCGTCGGGCAGGAGGCCGACGAGCGGGTGCGGGCCGCCGTCCTGCGGTCGCTGCAGGACATGCCCGAGCTGGCGCGGGTCACCTACCTGCGGCTGGAGGTGGTCGGGCCGCGGATGATCTCCGTCGTGGGCCGGGTCGACCTCGCGGGCGACGGCGCGGAGTCGGATGTCGCCGTCCGCCTGCGCCGTCTGGAGGCGAGGATCAGTGAGTCTCCCGCGGTCGTCGGCGCCCTGTTCAGCCTGTCCACCCCCGAGGAGCCGACGCTGGTCGGGTGAGGCACCGACCGGCCTGGTCACGCATCGGCGTGACACGTGTTCGCACCGCATCGGAGCCTCTATATGATCAGTTCTCGTCCGAATCGGAGGGAGCGTCGATGGCGCGGCGAAGTGGTCAATCCGGGTGCGGGTGTCTCGCGCTCTTCCAGCACCGGCACCACGTGCGGTCGCTGGGGGCCGCATGACTTCGCTGCGGGTACGCGTCGGGGACGCGGCCGACGCCGAAGCCGTCGCACGGTTGCACGCCGACAGCTGGCGACGGCACTACCGCGGCGCCTATGCCGACTCGTTCCTGGACGGTGACGTGATCGCCGACCGGCTCGCCGTCTGGACGCAGCGCCTGGCCGCCCCGGTGCCGGGCCGGACCGTCCTGGCCGAGGACGACGCCGGACTTGTCGGCTTCGTGCACATCGTGTTCGATGCCGACGGCCGCTGGGGCAGCCTGGTCGACAACCTCCACGTGGCCCACGACCGCAGGCGCTCGGGCACCGGCTCGGCGCTCATGGCCTGCGCGGCGCGGGCCGTCCTGGAGGGCGCCGCCACGCGCGCGATGTACCTGCGCGTGCTCGCGCAGAACTCCGCCGCACAGCGGTTCTACCAGGCGCTCGGCGGCATCCGGGCCGGGCTGGCACCCGTCGCGCCGCCCGGCGGTGTCCCCGGCCGCCTCGCCGGCGCGCCGCAGGCGTACCGCATCGCCTGGCCGGACGTGTCGGCGCTGGCGGCACGGAGTGGTGACGGCGCTCCCGCCGTGTGCTGACGCGGAGCAGGCCGCGCCCGGTCGGGTGCGGCTGTGGCGGCGGTGTGGAGATGCCGCGCGGATGGTGTGCAGACCGGGGCATGCGCGGGGTGCGATCCCTACCGTCACAGGGCATGCGGACGGTGGATGTACTGGTGGTCGGGGCGGGCCTGGCGGGCCTGCACACAGCGCGGCTGCTCGCCGAGCGCGGGCTCGACGTGATGGTCGTCGACCGGCGCAGGTCGCTGTCGGCGGGCATCCGCACGACCGGGATCTTCGTACGCCGCACCCTGGAGGACTTCGACCTGCCGGAGCACCTGCTCGGGCCCGGCGTGCGCGAGGTGCTGCTGTACCCGCCGTCCCGGCGTGCCCCGATCCGGCTGCGCAGCGACCGGGACGAGTACCGCGTGGCGGACATGGCCGGCGTCTACGAGCACGCGCGCCGCACGGCGCAGGCGGCGGGCGGGCTGGACCCGTGCCTGCGCCTGTCCGAGCTGGCCGCCTCGGTGGCCGCCGGATACCTGCGGACCGGGGACGAGCACCTGCTGCGGCGCTACGACGGCAACGCGCTGCGGGCGCGGTTCCGCGGGCGGCTGCTGCTGCGGCGCCTGTTCGCCGGCATCCGGTCCCCCGCCGCGGCGGAGGCGGCGGTGGCGGCGCTGCGCCACCGAGCGGGTCACGCCCTGGCGGCGCGGATCCTGTTCGGCGACGGCTCCTTTCCCGACGTCGACCCGCGACTCGCGGACCTTGGCCGGTACGCGGCCAGCGCCGGTTAGTCGGTGTGCTCCCGCAGCGCCTCGGTCGCCTCGTCGAGGATCAGCGGAGCGGTGGCCGTGTCGAGCACGTGGCGCAGCGCCGCCCGGTACGCCACGGTGAACGCCTGCTCGGCGGGCACCTCGAGGTCGGGCTTGACCCCCACGCCCTCCCAGTTGGTCCCGGTGACCGGGTTGATCGAGCGGGCGGTCGGGATGGTGATCTCGAGGGTGTCGGTGATCGCGAACGCGTCCGTCGGGTGGGCGCCGCCGCGCGTGGTCTGCCCGATGAGCGTGGCCCGGCCCAGCGCCTGCAGGTTGTACGCCAGCTCCTCGCCCGCGGAGAAGGTGAAGTCGCTGGTGAGCACGTACACCGGCCGGTCGAGGTAGCGGGCGCCGGGCAGGTGCCCCAGCGTCCAGTACTGCCGGGTGCGGCCGGTGCCGCGGTCGTACACGTCGTTGAGGTGGGTGTCGGCGTCGGGGAAGAAGTAGCTGCACCAGAACGCGACGCCGTCGGGCGCGCCGCCCCGGTTGCGGCGCAAATCGATGATCAGCGCGTCGGTGTGCGCGACCAGCTCCATCGCCGCGGCGATGGCCCGGCCGCCCAGCGCCGGATCCGACACGCCGCGCAGGTCGAGGAAGCCGACGTTGCCGTCCAGCCGCTCGGCGCGGGCGATGCGGTATCCCGTCAGCCGCAGGTACTCGGCCCACGCGGCGGCCGCGTCGGCCTGGCCGGTCCGCCCGGCGGCGCCCGCCTCGCGCAGGCGCACCCGCAGGTGCCGGTCGGCGCAGACGTCGAACAGGTGACCGGTCAGGCGCTCGCCGAGCGCGGCCTCGTCGAGACCCTCGTAGTCGCCCGCGGCCAGGCGCTCGCGCACGGCGTCGGCAGCGGCGGCGGCCCGGTCGGGGAAGACGTACTTGCCGGTGAGCAGGTCCAGCGCGGTGGTCACGGTCTGATGCACCGGCGCACCGTACAGCACCCCCGCCGGTGGCCTCAAGCCGTTGCCACCGCTGCCCTCGGGCGCTCGCCGGCCGCCCGATGCGGCTCGGGCGCAGCCGCCCGGCAGCCGAGATAGGCGTCCAGCGCGGCGGCGCCGGCGAGCATGGCCCGGCTCCTGGCCGAGAGCCGGGCGTGCCAGTCGCCCAGCATCGACTCCAGCGGCGCGACGCCCCCGGCGGAGCGGACCTGGGCCATCAGCGGGGCGATCTGCTCCAGCAGGTAGCCACCCCGCCTGAGCTGGTGGACCAGCAGCGCGTCGCGCACGTCGGCGGCGCTGAAGACCCGGTAGCCCGTCTGCCGGTCGCGGCGCGGCTGGACCAGCCCCGCGCGTTCCCATTTGCGCAGGGTGGCGGGGCGGATGCCGAGCCTTCTGGACAGCGGCCCGACGAACGTGTCGCCGCGTCCGGCCGGCACGGGTGCGAGGTCGCGCAGCGCGGCCTCGACCGCCTGGAGGGTGCGGCGGTCGTCGAGCAGCTGGGCGTGGCTCTCGTCGATGAGCCGGAGTGCGTCCTCGGGGGCGTCCCGGTTGACCGCCTGCATGATCGCGGTGGCCGTCGCGTGGCCGTGTCCGGGCAGCAGCGCGAGGAACGCGCTGAGGGCCTGCGCGTGCCGCGGCGTGTAGGTGCGGTAGCCGTGCACGGTGCGCGCGGCCTCCGGCAGGATGCCGGCCTCCTCGTAGTTGCGGACCGCCTGCGTGGACAGGCCGTGCCCGCGGGCCAGGTCGATCGGCCTGAGCCGAACATCGTCTTGAAGGTTTCTCCGCACCTGACCGCTCCCGATCGCGCCGAAGTCTCCACCGCTGGTTCAACGATACCGTTGAGGGAATGACTGCCGGTATCAAGCAAGCCGCCCGCCCTGTCACCGCCGCCGCCGTCCTGGAACTGCTCCCGGCCAGGCCGCGGCTGCTCGCCCTCGGCGAGCCCACGCACGGCGAGGACGTGCTGCTCGACGTACGCAACGACCTCTTCCGGCAGCTCGCCGAGCAGGAGGGCTACCGGACGATCGCGATCGAGAGCGACTGCGTGCTGGGCCTGCTCGTCGACGACTACGTCACCTCGGGCACGGGCACCCTCGACGAGGTCATGGAGCGCGGCTTCAGCCACGGGTTCGGCGCGTCCGCGGCCAACCGCGAGCTGGTGCGCTGGATGCGGGCGTACAACGAGGGTCGGCCCGCGTCCGGGCAGGTGCGCTTCGCCGGGGTCGACGGGCAGCTGGAGACCGCCGGCGCCGCGAGCCCCCGGCAGGCGCTCACCGCGCTGCACGGCTACCTCGCGTCCTGGGTGGACGCCGACCTACTTCCTTGCTCCGCGGAGACGCTCGACCGCCTGCTCGGCGCCGACGACCGGTGGACCGAGCCCGCCGCGATGCGCGACCCGGCCGCCTCCGTGGGTCGCACGCCCGAGGCCCGGGAGCTGCGACTGCTCGCCGACGATCTGGTGGCGCTGCTCGACACGCAGCTGCCACACCTGGCCGCGGCGTCCACCCGCGACAGCCTGGATCGGACGCGCCTGCACGGCCGCTCCGCCGTCGGGCTGCTGCGCTACCACTCCGCGATGGCCGACCCGTCGCCCGACCGCTTCGCGCGGCTGGCGGGGCTGCGGGATGCACTGATGGCCGCCAACCTGCTCGCCGTGCTGGAACGGGGCCCGGCGTTCGCGCACGCCCACAACGCCCATCTGCAGCGGCCCCGCAGCTCGATGCGGATGGGCGGCCGCCTGCTGGAGTGGTGGAGCGCCGGCGCGATCGTGCACGCCCACCTGGGCGAGCAGTACGCCTTCCTGGCCACGGCGCTGGGCACCCTGCGCCACCACGGCGTGGACGCCCCACCCCCGGACACCGTCGAGGGGCTGCTGTACGCGCTCCCGGAGGACCGCACTCTGATCGGCTCCCGCCGGCTGGCCGCAGCCCTGGACGAGCCCGCGCCGCGCGTGTCTCCCTACTACGGCTACGCCCCGCTGGACCCGGCCCACCTGACCGCCATCGACGGGGTCGTGTTCGTCAAGGACTCCCCGCGCCGCTAGCCCTACCAACGGTTCGGCGGGCTCGGGTGCGGCGCCTGCCGTAACAATGATCACGGCAGGCGCCGGAGCGGCCCGCTCACCGCGGGTGCCGACCGACGGCAGCGACGGCGGTCGGCACCCGCGGCCCTGCCCCGGCCGCCGCGTCAGTGCACCGCGAGGACCGGCTCGGCCGCCTGCTCCGCCGCCGGCGACGGCTGCTGCGGGCGGATGAGCAGCGCGACGGCGAGCCCGGCGAGCACAAACCCCGCGGAGACGACGAACGCCAGGCTGTATCCGTCGCGCAGGGCCCGCACCGGATCGGCCCCGCCGTCGAGCAGGGTGGCGGTGTGCGACGCCGCCACGGTGGCCAGCACGGCGAGACCGACCGCGGCACCGGCCTGCTGCGCGGTGTTGTTGAGGCCGGAGGCCAGCCCCGCGTCGGCCGGCCGCGCGCCGGACATCGCCAGCATGATCACCGCCGGGATCGCCAGCCCCATGCCGAGTCCCATCAGGACCAGCACCGGCAGGACGTCGACGGGGTAGCTCCCGCCGACCGGCGCCCGGCCGAGCAGCAGCAGACCGACGGCGAGCACGGCCAGCCCGGCGAGCAGCACCGTGCGGGTGCCGAGCCGGGCGACCAGCCGCGCGGCGAGGAAGAGTGAGACCACCCCGATCGTCACCGGACCCGGCAGGAACGCCAGGCCGGTCTGCATGGCGCTGAATTCGAGCACCCGCTGCAGGTAGAGAGCGTTGAGGAACTGGAAGCCGAAGCCCGCGGCGAACACCAGCACCACCACCACGTTGGCGCCGGACAGCTGCGCGCTGCGGAAGATCCGCAGTGGCAGCATCGGCCGGGCCGCCGTCGCCTGGCGGGCGACGAACCCGCCGAGCAGCACCAGGGCCACGACGCCGAGCACGAGCGTCTGCCGTGGCGTGGTGGCGGGCTCGGCGGAGGCGACGATCGCGTACACCGCCGTGGACAGTCCCAGGGTGACGAGCACGGCGCCGAGCACGTCGGCGCCCTGGCCGAGTCCGATGCCGCGCTGCGCGGGCAGCAGGCGTACGGCGAGCAGCAGCGCCGCCGCGCCGATCGGCACGTTGATCAGGAACGCCCAGGCCCACCCGAGGTTCTCGGTGAGGACGCCGCCCGCCACCAGGCCGATCGACGCGCCGCCGGCGGAGACGAAGCTGTACACGCCCATCGCCCGCGCCTGCGCCCCGGGCTCGGGGTACAGGCTCACGATCATGCCGAGGACGACCGCGGACGCCAGCGCCGCGCCGACGCCCTGCGCGAACCGCCCGGCGATCAGCAGCTCCGGGCCGGCGGCCAGGCCGCAGACGAGCGAGGCGAGCGTGAACACCGCCAGGCCGGCCAGGAAGACCCGCCTGGCGCCGACCAGGTCGCCGAGCCGGCCGGCCAGCAGCAGCAGTCCCGCGAAGGCGATCAGGTAGGCGTTCACCACCCAGGCCAGCGAGGCCGGGGAGAAGCCGAGCTCCTGCTGGATCGCCGGGAGCGCCACGGTGACGATGGTGCCGTCCAGGATGATCATCAGCTGCATGGTGCACAGCACGGCGAGCGCCAGCGCTCGGCTGCGGGGTCGTCGGACGGTCGTGGTCGGACTGACGGGTGGGGTTGGTGTCACGGCGTTCCCTCGCTCACGATACGGATGCGACCCGCCCCCTAAATGGGACGGCAGTTGCATTAGAGTGGAGCATGGAACGCCCAACAAACGCAACTGGAGTTTCATTTGAGCGCCGAAGGCATGGCGGGAACCGCGCGACCGGGTGGCCGGACCGCCCGCAACCGCGCGGCGGTACTGGACGCGGTGCGGGCCGAACTGGCCGAGGCCGGGTACGCCGGGACGACCGTGGACAGGATCGCGCAGCGCGCCGGGGTGGCCAAGACGACCGTGTACCGGCGCTGGGGCAGCATCGAGGGACTCGTCGTCGACCTGCTCGGAGAGCTCAGCGCCGCCGCGATCCCGCTGCCGGACACCGGTGACGTCGAGTCGGACCTGCGCGATCTCGCCCGCGGCATCGTCGCGCTGCTGCAGGACCCGGTGGACAGCGCGCCCGTCACCGCCGTCATCGCCGCCGCGATCCACACCCCGGCGGCCAGGCAGGCGCTGACCGACTTCTACGCCGCCCGCATCCGGCATGCCGCCCATCTCGTCGACCGTGCCGTCGAGCGGGGGCAGCTGCCCGCGGGCACCGATGCCGTCGAGGTGATCCGCCTGGTCGGCGCGCCGATCTACTACCGGGCCCTGGTCACGGGCGAGCCGATCGACGACGCCGTCGCCCACCGGGCCGCGGCCGCCGCCGTCGCCGCCGCCCGCGCGGGCGCCGCGACCACCACCCCGGATCACTGAGCCACGACGGAAGGCCGGCCGCCAAGACCCCGTACCGCCCCACGGACACTCCCGGCGTACCGTCCGCAGCGGACGCTCGCCGCAGGCGCGGTGGCGATTGCTGATTCCGGGCAGGATCTGGGCGGTGACCGCAGTCTCCGCCCGGAATCAGCGATCACCCGGCACACCCGGCCGCGTCCCCGACGAAGGGCGTGGGACGCGGCCGGAGACAGCCCCGGTCAGGCGTGGGACTCGGCGCGGGCCTTCAGCGCGGCGTTGAGGCGTGCGAAGTCGCTCTCGGTGTCGGCGATCATCCCGCCCAGCACCGGGACGAGGACACCGGAGAAGTTCTCGCTCTGCACCAGGTGCGTGACACCGGGCTCAGGCGACGTCAGCGTGAACACGTGCTCGCCGTCGAAGACGCCGGGCAGCAGCAGCCGGCCCAGCCAGCGCAGCTCGGCGGCGGGCTCGGCGACCAGGACCTTCGGGGTGAAGGTCATGGCCCTGCCCTTGGCCGGCGCCATGCGCAGCGTCAGCTTCTCGCCCACGGCCGCGGTGCCGGATGCGTTGACGATGAACGGGTTCCACGCCGCCCACCGGGGCAGGTCCGACAGCACCTGCCAGACCACCTCCGGAGTGGCGTTGATGCTGATACTGGTGGAGATGGTGCGCATGCGTCTCCCCCGAGACCTAAGCCGACCGATGCGCAAACATGATCGCATTTCGTGCTCGACGGCATCTGCCGGCTTCACGCCGTCCCACACAGCGGCGGCGCGGGCCGCTTCCGGCGCCGCTCAAGCCGAGCGTGCGGCCTGCTCTGGCACAGCCGCGGCCCGACGCCTGCGCCGCCCCGCGACGAGGCCGGCGAGCGCGTCCAGCGTGAGGAAGCCGAGCAGCGGCCAGCCCAGCAGCGGGATGGCCCAGCCGACGGCCGCGGCGGCGAGCACGGCGACGGCCAGTGCGGGCAGGGACAGCTGCCGCCACGTGCCGCGCGCCGGCGGGGTGCCGAGCCTCCAGGGGGCGGCGGTGCGGACGGGACGGCGGCGCCACCACGTGCGGTACCCCCAGACGATGACGGCGATGAGCCCGGCGGCGATGAGGGCCAGGGCGATCTGGTTGGGCAGGCCGAACAGCACGCCCATGTGGAGCTGGATGCCGACGGTGGTGAGTTTGGACAGCAGCGGCTGGTCGGCCCAGGTGACGGTGTCGACGACCTGGCCGGTGGCCGGGTCCACGGCGATCTTGTCCTTGCGCAGGGGCCAGGTGTTGTCGACCTGTTCGACGGTCCAGGCCTGCCCGGCCGCGCCAGGGGTGATCTTGGTCGGCCCGGAGAGTCCGGCGGTCGCGGTCGCCGCGGCGATGGCGTCCAGGTCGGCGTGCGCGGGGGCGCCCGTGCCGCCGCCGTGATGTCCGCCGGTGCCGGACGGCGCGGTGCCGTCGAGGCTGGTGTCCAGCGGGATGGAGTCCGAGTCGAGCGCCGAGCGCAGCGCACCGAAGTTCGCCCCGGCGTGCTCGGACCAGGTGAGGCCGGTGGCGGACAGGATCAGCAGGAACGCGGCCAGCCAGACACCGGTGGCGGCGTGCAGGGAACGCGTGCGGCGGACGCCCCTGGCGGCGCGCTCTGCCAGCAGGAGGCGGCGTGCGGTGCGGCGGCCCTGCTGGCGGCGCCACCACAGCACGACGCCGCCGAGCACCAGGACCCACAGCCAGGACGCGGCGAGTTCGGAGTAGAGGCGTCCGGGCTCGCCGAGGTTCAGGTTGGCGTGCATCCGGTCGAGCCAGGTGGTGGCGGGGGTGGCGCCGAACCAGGTGGTCAGCACGCCACGGACCTGCCCGGAGTAGGGGTCGAGGTAGACGGTGCGCTGGTTGTCGCCGAGCTCCGGCAGCGCGAACTCGACCTTAGTGGTGGCATCGGGTGCCGCGGCCGGGTGCACGGCGACGAGCTCGCCCCCGGGAACCAGCGCCCGCGCGGCGGCGACCTGTTGGGACAGCGGCACCCGGCTGCCGGCGACGGTGTCGACGTGCAGCAGGTCGTGGTAGGCGATCTGGTCGAACTGCGGCGTGAACGCGTACGCCAGGCCGGTCGCCGCGACCAGGAGCAGGAAGGGTGCGACGAGGATGCCGGCATAGAAATGCAGGCGGCGCAGCAGCGGCCCGAGGCCGGTGTGGAGCGCCGAGCGGGCGGCCGGTTCGCCTGCGGCGTCTGCGGCGGGCTCCTCCTGCGGTGGCGCCGTGGTGGGGCGGGTCGTGGTGGTCATGGCGGGCTCCATCAGGCGGGCGGGCCCTGGACGGCGCCGGCCAGGGGTGTAGCCCACTGGTCGCGTGGTTTGCGGTGAAAGTTCCCTTAAGTTGAGATTTAAGGAAGTTCGGGTGCCGGTGTCACCGGCGCCCGGACGCAGCCACGGGAAGTCCTGGGCGGCAGCCCGGTGACCACGCCGACCGGGTCAGCCGCGGACGATCAGGTCGTTGGCGTAGGCGGCCACGTCGAGCACCGCCCGCTCGCCGGTGCGCAGGTGGACGTCGAGGGCCGCGTCGATGAACTTGATGCCGTGGGAGTCCCGGTCGTGCAGGCCGCGCGCCATCAGGTCGGCCGGGTCCGTGGCGCCCGGCACCGGCATCGGGCGGGCCGTCGGAGGCGAGTACGCGCTGGTCACCGCAGCGGTGGCCGCCCACGCGGCCGCCACGCTCGGTCCGTGGAGCGCGGCGGGCAGCACCGGCAGCACCCGTGCGATGGCGTTCGGCGCGGTGGCCGCGTGCACCAGCATCACAGGGTTGCCGTGGCCGTGCGTGCCGAACCGCAGCACCGCCGCCTCGACGATGGCGGCGAGGCGGTCCGGCTCGCCGGTCGCGGCGTCACCGGGCACGGCGCCGGCCGACTCCGGCCAGCCGGGCAGGTCGGCGAGCTGCGCCAGCCGGGTGCGGATGCCCGATCGCTGGTGCGGCACCCGGGGCACCGCGTCCAGCGCCGAGCGCGGGTCGGTCGACCGGTAGGGCCCCTTGCCCGCCGGGGCCAGCGGCTGCCAGCGGGCGGCCCAGTAGGCGAGCCCCGCGCCAAGCTCGCCCACCCGGGCCGGTGCCGCCCCGCCGTCGTGCTCGCCGTTCAGCAGGGCGCGGACGGCGTGGCCGACCCGGATGACGCCGTGCGTGGCGCCCGCGGCCACCCCCGGCAGCAGCCGGGGCCACCACTCGACCAGCACCTCGCGCCAGGGCCGCTCGGTGAGCCGCCGCTCGAAGAAGGTGAGCCAGTCACCGGTGCGGACCGGGTCACCCAGCGGCTCGCGCCACTCCCCCGCCGAGATGCGCTGGATGCCCCGCGGCCGTTCGGACAGCCGGTCGGCGTAGTCGTCGAGCCAGGCGTGCACCCGGGCGCCGTGCCCGTGCCGGACCAGCGCCTCCGCCGCCATCGGCGCGTGGTTGGACAGCCAGCCGTCGCGCTCCGGACCGGTCTGCCGCAGCCGCTCGTACACCTCGTCAAGAACCCCGTCAGTCATGGTCAGCAGCTTGCGACTTAAAGTCGGCTTGATGTCAAGGGCCGCTGATCTGCGCGGACCCATGCCCCGGCCCACACCGGCTGAACTCCGGCCGGGACCGCCGATCTACCGGACAATGAAGGCGTCAGGCCCCCGGCCGCCCCACGCGCGGCCAGAGGCCCTACCGAAGGCGGTCCGAGAGGAGCGGCGGTCGGATGAGCACCATGCACGCCGTACGAGCCCACGCGCGGGGCGGCCCGGAACAGCTGGTGTACGAGCAGGCGCCGCGGCCGGAGCCGGGGCCCGGCGAGGTGCTGGTGGCGGTGAAGGCCGCCTCGATGACACCCGACGAGCTCACCTGGCCGGAGACCTGGACGTACACCGCGGACGGCACCGGACCCGAGCGCACCCCGGTCATCCCGTCGCACGAGTTCTCCGGGGTCGTCGCGGCGACCGGGGAGGGGGTCCGCAGCCCTGCCGAGGGAGAGGCCGTCTACGGGCTCATCCCGTTCGTCCACGACGGCGCGGCCGCCGAGTACGTGGCGCTGCCCGCCGCCCTGGTGGCCGCCAAACCGTCCACCGTCGACCACGAGCACGCCGCGGCGATCCCGCTCGCCGCGCTGAGTGCCTGGCAGGCGCTGGTGGTCCACGCCGGTCTCCAGCCCGGCCAGCACGTGCTGGTGCAGGGCGGCGCGGGCGGGGTGGGCAGCTACGTGGTGCAGCTCGCGGCCGGGCTCGGCGCCCGGGTGAGCGCCACCGCCTCGGCGGCCGACCTGGACTTCGTTCGAGGGCTCGGTGCCGAGCAGGTGATCGACTACGCGAACCAGCGGTTCGAGGACCACGTCCGCGACGTGGACGTGGTGGTCGACCTGGTCGGCGGGGCCACGCAGACGCGATCCTTCGCCGTGCTGAAACCGGGCGGCGTGCTGGTGGCCATCGCCGCGCCGCCCGACCAGCAGGAGGCCGCCCGGCACGGCGTGCGGGCGGTGTTCTTCATCGTCGAGCCCGATCCGCAGGCGTTGCGCGCCATCGCCGGGCTCGTCGACGACGGCCGGGTGCGGCCGGTGGTGGACCGCGTCCTGCCCCTGGCCGAGACGCGCGCGGGCTATGAGGCGCTCGAGAAGGGAAAACGGCGCGGCAAGATCGTCATCCATGTCGCCGACTAGGGACACCGAGGCGACGTCGGACCGTCGGTTCCGGACGCGGCTGTACCGCGGCGGGGTGTGCGTGCTGGAGGACTTCGCGCCGGACGAGATCCCCGGGCACCTGGCCGACCCGGCCGCGGTGGTGTGGCTGGACCTGTGCCGGCCGACCTTCGCGGACTTCGCCATGCTGGAGCCGGAGTTCGGGCTGCACGAGCTGGCCATCGCGGACTGCCTGCAGGGGCCGCAGCGCGCGAAACTCGACCGCTACGCCACGCACCTGTTCCTCAACGCGTACGCGGCGGCGCTGGACGGCGAAGGCACCTCGCTGCTCCTCAGCGAGATCACGGTCCTCATCACCGAACGGGCCATGATCACGGTGCGCCGCGACCATGGCTTCGACATGGACCCGGTCGTGGCCGGCTGGGACGCCGCGCCCGAGCTCGCCGCGCAGGGCGTCGCCTTTCTGCTGTACGTGCTGCTCGACCACCTGGTCGACGGCCACCTGGCGGTCATACACCAGCTCGACGACGGCATCGGGGACCTCGAGAAGCTGCTGTTCGACGAGCACATGTCCCAGGACCGGACCGTGCAGCGCCGGTTGTTCCAGCTGCGCCGCAACCTGGTCGAGCTGCGCCGGATGGTGCTGCCGATGGACGACGTCGTCAGCACGCTGCTGCACCGGGACCTGCGCGTCGTCGACGAGACGATGCGGCCGTACTACCAGAACGTCTATGACCACGTCATGCGCGCCACGGAATGGACCGAGTCCCTGCGGGACCTCGCGTCGACGACCGTCGAGAGCAACCTCATCATGCAGGCCAACCGCATCAACCTCGTCATGAAGAGGGTCACCAGCTGGGCCGCGATCATCGCCGTGCCGACCGCGATCACCGGCTTCTACGGCCAGAACGTGCCGTATCCGGGCTTCGGCACCCGGCTCGGCGTGGTCGTGTCCACCGCGCTCATCGCGGGCCTGTCGATCGCGCTCTACGCCCTGTTCAAGCGCAAGGACTGGCTGTGAACCCGCCGCCGGCGCGGCCACGCGCGGAGACGATCACCGATCCGGGCGGTGCCCGCCGCGCTAAGCTGGCCTATACCGGCGACGCCAGCTTCAGCCAGGAGGGGCGCATGAGCCAGGACGGGATAGACGGCATCGGCGAGTGGGATGCGGTGGAGGACGACGGCGTGCTCGACGCCTCCGACACGCTCGACGACGATCGGGTGACCGATCCACTCGACACGGGCGTGGTCGCGGCCGACCGCTGGACCGCGGCGAACCGCTACGGCACCACGCCCGCCGAGGCGCTGGCCGGCGAGTCCCTGGAGCAGCATCTCGCGGCGGAGGAGCCGGACGTCGACCCGTACGCCGAGGAGGCCGAGGACGAGGACGACCTGATCCGCCGCGGGTACGAGCAGGAGCCGCGCACCGGCCGGCTGGTGGCCGACGACCAGGGCTTCGGCGTGGACGACCAGCCCGACGCGGTGGCCTGGGACGTGGGGATCGACGGTGGCGGCGCCAGCGCCGAGGAGGCCGCGATGCACGTGGTCGACGACCCCGACGGCCCGGGCGACGGCCCGCTGCTCTGACGACGAGATTCGCCGCGCGGTGACGCGGCATCCTCCCGCCGTCCGGGATGGACACGGTGGTCGTGCCACTCCCGGCTGCCTACACTGCTCCGTATGCTGAGCCTCCCCCATCGGCCGTCGCCGGCGCTGCGCGTGATCGAGAAGCGAACCTGATGCGGCTGCTGGTGAACGGGCGGCAGCACACCGTCGAACACGCCGACGAGCCGCTGGTGTGGGTGCTCCGCGACGAGCTCGGCCTGATCGGCACCCGGTACGGCTGCGGCATCGGAGCCTGCGGCTGCTGCACCGTCCTGCTGGCCGGCGAGCCGGTGCGAAGCTGCCAGCTCACTGCCGCCGAGGTCGGCGACCGGCCCGTCGTGACGCTGGAGGGCCTGGCCGAACGAGGCGCCGACGGCACAGTCACCCTGCATCCGGTGCAGCAGGCGTTCGTGGAGAACCCGCTGCAGTGCGGCTGGTGCCTGCCCGGTCACGTGCTGACCGCCGTCGCGCTGCTGGCCCGCGATCCCGACCCGGACGAGGCCGCGATCGCCGAGGCGGCACGGCCCAACCTCTGCCGCTGCGGCGGATACAACACGATCAAGGCGGCGGTCGCCCGCGCCGCCGAGCTGGCGCGCGAGCCATGACCGACGCTCCCGCCGGCGACCCGCCGGGCAGCGGCCCTGGACGCTGGCGGGTCACCCGCCGCCGCCTGCTGATCGGGGCGGGGGCGACGTTCGGCTCGCTGCTCGTGGGCGCGCCGCTCGCCATCGAGTACGGCCGCCCGACACTGGCCGAGTGGATGCTGGAGCGAGGCACCGGGCCGGCCGAGATCCCCGAGTCGTCGCTGGTGTGGTTCGAGCTGACCGGCGCAGGCATCACCCTGCACGTGCCCAAGATCGAGATGGGCCAGGGCATCCACACGGCGCTGGCCCAGGTGGCCGCCGAGGAGCTGCGGGTGCGGCCGGACCAGCTGACCGTGGTGCAGGCAGACGCCGGGCGGGGGTTCCCGCTCGCGGCGATGTTCACCTTCGGGTCCACTTCGGTGGCATCGCTGTACACCCCGATCCGCGAGGCGGCCGCCACCGTGCACGCGATGCTGGCGATCGAGGCGGCCCGGCAGCTCGGCGTCGACCCGGCGAGCCTCACCGCGGTCGACGCCAGGTTCCTGGTCACCGGCACCCAGCGGCAGCTCGCCTACACCGACGTGATCAGCGCGCACACCGGCCCGTGGCAGGAGCCCGCGGAGCAGCCGGCGCTGCGCCCGGCCGGCGAGTTCACCAGCATCGGCAGCTCCGCACCCCGCGTCGACATCAGAGCCAAGCTGCTCGGGGAGGCGGTCTACGGCTACGACGCCCGGGTCCCCGGCATGAGCTACGGCGCGTTCGCCGTGCCGCCCCGGTTCGGCGCCGAGCTGCTCAGCGCCGCACCGGGCGACGCCGCGGGCATGCCCGGCGTGCAGCAGGTGGTGATCGACGTGCCGGCGGGCTTCGCCGGAGTCGTCGCCGACACCAGGACGCGGGCCTGGGCCGCGGTCGCGGCACTTCAACTGCGCTGGAGCGAGGGCACCCGGGTCGGCGACCGCGAGCTGGAACAGCAGGTCACCGCAGGGGCCGGGGTGGTGCTGCGCCGGGACGGCTCGATCCGGGGCGCCCTCGGGCAGGGCCGGATCGTGGAGGCGGAGTACCGTACGCCGCTCGCCGCGCACGCCCATCTCGAACCGCTCGCGGCGCTGGCCGCGGTGGAGCCGGGACCGGCCGGGAAGGTGGAGGTCTGGGTGCCCACCCAGAGCCCGGAGTCGGTGACGAAGGACCTGCACGCCGCGTTCGGGGAGGACCGGGCGGTGGTCGTCCACGTCACCCTGCTCGGCGGGTCGTTCGGGCGCAAGGGCGGCCAGCATCTCGGCGTCGAGGCGGCGCGGCTGTCGGCCGCCGCGGGCCGGCCGGTGCACGTCGGCTGGACCCGTGAAACCGACCTGCGGCAGGCCTTCTACCGACCGCCGACGCACACCAGGATGCGCGGCTCGGTCGGGCCGGACGGCCGGATCCGGGGCGTCGAGCAGCGCAGCGCCGCCGGCGACATCATCTGGGCCGTGGCCGGGCTGCCCGAGCCGGTGCGCAGCCTGATCGGGTTCGATCCGGGCGGCCTGCTCGGCCTGTTCCTGCCGTACGACCTGCCCGCCTACCGGCTGGTGAACCGCCGCGAGCAGCTGCCGGTGCCGACCGGGCCGTGGCGGGGCCTGGGCCTGATGCCCAACACGTTCGCGCTGGAGAGCTTCCTCGACGAGCTGGCCGAGGCCGCGGGAGCGGACCCGCTGGCCTTCCGGCTGGCCCACCTGAGCGACAGCAGCGACGACGGGCGGCGGCTGCGGGGCGTGCTGCAGACCGCGGCGCGGATGGCGCGCTGGGATGAGCCGCTGCCGGCGGGCCGGGGGCGGGGCATCGCGTGCTCCGGCGACGTCGGCACCGTGGTCGCGATGGTCGCCGAGGTCGACCTGTCGGGCGGGCGGCTGCGGGTCACCGGCGTGGACGTGGCGGTCGACTGCGGGCTGGTCGTCAACCCGGCCGGGGCGAAGCTGCAGGCCCAGGGCTCGGTCGTGATGGGACTCAGCTCCACGCTGTGCGAGCGGCTGCGGGTCCACGACGGACAGGTCGTGTCCGACAACTTCGACACGTACCCGATCCTGGAGATGGCCGACACGCCGCCGATCCGGGTGGCGTTCGTCGGCGGCGGGCAGACGCCGCACGGGATGGGCGAACCGGTGGTCGGCCCGGTGCCCGCCGCGGTGGCCAACGCGGTCCGGGCCGCGGGCGGACCACGGTTGCGCAGCCTGCCGCTGCGACCGTGACCACCGGCGGCCCGTCCCCGAGCCGGCCGGTCAGATCCGCACGAAGCGCGCCGCGTCGGCGACGACGTAGCCGTCGGTGGCCTCGGTGCGGATCAGCACGCTCGCGCCCGTGGGCGACGACCCGGCGGGCAGCGTGAAGGTGCCCAGCGACACCCACTGCCCGCCCCCGCTGCGCTGGTCGACCGTCCGGGTGGTGACCGTGCCGCCCGCGCACACGTCCACCGGCACGTTGCCCGCCCGGTTGGCGTGCGAGGTCCACCGCAGGAACACCTGGTAGCTGCCCGCGGCGGGGATCGTCGGGGTGAACCGCAGCCGGCTGACGCCCTTGTTGGCGTTGTCGTCGTGCTCGTAGTCGGGACCCCAGTAGCCGCCGACCGACGTGGAGCGCAGCCACACGCCCGCCCGGGTCACCCCGGCCGACGTCGAGCTGTCCACGATGATCTCGCCGGGGGTGGTCAATGGCCAGCTCAGCAGCTGCCCGTCGGCGCGCAGCCGGGCCTGCAGGGTCGCGATCGGCACCTGCTGCACCCCCGACCCGGCCGCGATCGCCAGGTGCGCGGCGGTGGCCGCGGACTGGGCGAGGATCATGAACACCGGCTCCATCCGGATCGACCCGTACGCGATGTGGCTGGCCGACAGGCACACCGGCACCAGCAGGTTCGTGCACTGCGACGCGTGCGGCACGATGGAGCGGTAGCTGATCGGGTAGGGCTGCGGCACGCCGACCTGCACGTCGCCCTCGTTCTTCAGCGCGCCCGAGACGACGACGCGCTGGCAGTTGTGCGAGTCCATGGTGTAGCTGGCCAGCCCGACCGAGTCGGCGGGCACCCGGCTGCTGCGGCAGTCCGCCTCGGTCATCACGTAGGCCGAGACCATCCGCCGCGCCTCGCGGATGTAGAGCTGGGTGGGCCAGCCGCCGTTGCCGGTGAACTCGTCGGGGGCCAGCCCCCACGAGGCGGTGGCGCTGCGGATCGACGCGGGCAGCCGCGGGTCGTTGGCCAGGAACCACAGCAGGCCCTGCTGGTAGACGCGGTGCTCCTCGATGATCGCGGCCCGCGCGGCGTGGGAGGCGGTGGGGTAGGCGTAGTTGGCGCCGATGAAGTCGGTCGAGAAGGCACCGTCGTTGTTGGAGTCGGTCTTGCCGCCGCCCACCGCGGGCGTGTTGAAGAACGGACCGGTGTAGCCCGCCTGCACGTAGCGCGCCAGCGGCTCGTACCGGATCGCGTCGTACCCGCTCGGCCTGGCGAACGGGATCCGGTTGGCCGCCTGGGTCAGGCACATCCGGAAGTTGTACGCCTGGATCCGGGCGTCACCGCTGCCGGTGGGCGCGACCGGGGTGGCCGAGATGCCCGGCAGCAGCCCGCTGGCCGGGTTGCCCGCTGTGACGTACGGGTCGACGACCCGGTTGAACTGGTGCCCGCTGCGCACCTGCACCCCGTTGAGGGTCTCGCCGTGGACGCTGTTGGCCTCGCGGCCCGCGGTCCAGCCGACGCCCGCCGCCGCCATCAGGTCGCCCTCGTAGGTCGCGTCGACGTACATCGGGGCCCGGAACACCTGCCCGCTGTCGCAGGCCAGCTCCGTGATCCGGGCAGCCGTCTTGACCACGCCGGTCAGCCGGGTGTCCAGGTAGACCGGCACGCCCGCCTCGGCGAGCAGGTCGTCGAAGACCGCGGCCGCGACATGCGGCTCGAACGTGAACCGGGCGGGCGAGGTCGGGGTGACCGGGGTGCCGTGGTACTTCGCGTACACCCGCCGGTAGAACTCCCCGGCCAGCCCGCCGATGGCGGCCTTGACGCCGCTGTCGGTCATGCCCAGCCCGCCGGTGGACAGGCCGCCCACGTGCCTGCCCGGCTCGACGATCAGTGCGGTGCGGCCCAGCCGCCGCGCGGTCACCGCGGCGGCGATACCGGCCGACGTCGCGCCGTAGACGACCAGGTCGGCGGTGACGACGGCGGCCGCGAGGGCGGGCAGCGGCAGCGCCGGGGTCGCGGCGACCACCAGGGTCGCGGTGCCCAGGCGCAGGACGTGGCGGCGGGTGTACGGCATGAGGGGCTCCAGCTCGACAGTCGACCGGTGGAGGAGCGCGCCGCCGCACCTGACCACCAAGGATCATGCTCATCCCGATCGATGTCAACCCTGCCGGGTGCTAGCCGACCAGGCGGCGCTCCCAGGCCCACGCGGCGATCTCGACGCGGTTGCGGGCGCCGAGCTTGGTCTGCACGCTGCCCAGGTGGGTCTTGACCGTGCCCAGCGAGATGAACAGCTGCGCGGCGATCTCGGCGTTGGTCAGGCCGCGCGCGGTCAGCTTGACGACGTCCAGCTCCCGTGGGGACAGTCCCTGGTCGTCGGCGGCGCGGCCGGGCAGCAGCGGGGTGAGGTGCTCCAGCAGCCGCACCGTGATCGACGGGCTGATCAGGGAGTCGCCCGACGCGGCCGCGCGGACCGCCTCGACTAGCAGCGCGGGTCCGGAGTCCTTCAGCAGGAACCCGCAGGCGCCGTTGCGCAGCGCGGCGTGCACGTACTCGTCCAGGTCGAACGTGGTCACCACCACCACCTTGGGCGGATCGGCGACGCCGGGCCCGGCGAGCTGCCGCAGCGCCTCGATGCCGTCGAGCCGGGGCATCCGGATGTCCATCAGGGCCACGTCGGGCCGCAGCCGCCGAGCCAGCTCGACCGCCTCCACGCCGTCGGCGGCCTCGCCGACCACCTCCATGTCCGGCTGCGCGCCCAGGATCATGCCGAAGCCGGTGCGGACCATGGCCTGGTCGTCGGCGATCAGCACCCGGATCACGGGGTCCCCCTGCCGGTCAGCGGCATGGCCGCGTCGAGCAGCCAGCCCCGCTCGATGCCGGGGCCCGCGTTGATCCAGCCGCCGACCGCCCGGACCCGCTCCCCCAGGCCGACCAGGCCGTAGCCGCCGTGCTCGCCGGCCGGGCGCGGCGGCGCGCCGTCGTCGGCGACCCGGACGAACAGCCAGCCGGAGGTGCGGCGCACCGACACGTCCACCACCCGGGCCTGCACCGCGTGCCGGCGTACGTTCGTCAGCGCCTCCATGACCACCCGGTAGGCGCTGGTGGACACCTCCACCGGCAGCCCGTCCAGCCCGCCGTCCAGGTGCAGCCGGGCCGTCGCCGGGCTCGACCGGTTGAACCCGTCCAGCAGCGGCGCCAGGTCGGCGGCCCCGGCCAGCGGGGCCAGCGGCGCCTCCGGCTCGCGCAGCACGGCCACCATGCGCCGCATCGACGCCATCGTCTCGGCACCGGCCCGCTCGATCTGCTCCAGCGCGGCCAGCGCCCGCTGCGGGTCCTGCTCGCCGACGTACCGGGCGCCCTGCGCCTGCACGATGATGCCGGTCACATGGTGGGCGATGAAGTCGTGCAGGTCGCGGGCGAACTCGGCGCGCTGGGCGGCGCGGACCTCGTCCAGCGCCCGCTGCCGTCCGGTGTCGAGCATGCGCAGGTAGGTGCCCGCGGTCACCGCGGCCGCCGCCGTGATCGCCAGGAGCAACCCGAAGATCACGAATATGTAGTGGGTGCCGCTGCGCAGTGGCAGCAGGACGACGGCCGCACCGACCCCGAGCACCGCCCACGGCGCCATCCGCGCCGGGGCCCGGCGTGCCGTCACGTAGAGCAACCCGAGCAGGCCGGCGGTCTCGGCGAGGCCCCAGCTGTCGGACGTGCCGGCGTAGGAAAGGCCGAGCAGCAGCGACAGGCCGCTGAGCGCCAGCGACGCCGCGGCGGCCAGCAGGGCCAGCCGCGCCAGATGGGCCGACCCCGGCCGGTACGGGTACAGCCAGACCGCGGCCACCGCCATGGCCAGCAGCACCCGCGCCAGGCCCAGCAGCGGACCCGAGTGGAGCAGGCCGTGGTACACGTCGAACAGGCCGAGCGCGGCCAGCCCGGCGAGGGCGGCCAGCCGGCTGAGGAACAACCACCAGGGGAGCAGGGGGGACGTCGTCATCGTCACCCAGCGTAGCCAGTGACCGGGCGACGCCGGATCGGCCGAAAGTCATAGCCGCCCGGCGGCGAACCTTGCCGTCGGCCGATGCGCGCCCGGTGCGCCGCCCGGAAGGCTCTGCGGATACGAAACGCCCTGGAGGACATGTGAGTACGCAGCAACCCGCGGCCCGGCTCTACGCGACGGCGGCGGTCGACCTGGTCAAGGTCTACGGCGGCGGCGACACGGCGGTGCACGCCCTGGACGGGGTCACCGTCGGTTTCACCCGCGCCGAGTTCACCGCGATCATGGGCCCGTCCGGGTCGGGCAAGTCGACCCTGATGCACTGCCTGGCCGGCCTGGACACGGCGACCTCGGGCCAGGCCCTGCTCGGCGGCACCGACCTCACCCGCCTCGACGACCGGCTGCTGACCAAGGCGCGGCGGGAGCGGATCGGGTTCGTCTTCCAGTCCTTCAACCTGCTGCCGCAGCTGACCGCGGCGCAGAACATCACCCTGCCGCTGGACCTGGCCGGGCGGCGGCCCGACGCCGAGCTGCTCGACTACCTGGTCACCGCGCTGGGGCTCGCCGACCGGCTGGGCCACCGGCCCGGCGAGCTGTCCGGTGGCCAGCAGCAGCGGGTGGCGCTGGCCCGGGCGCTGGTGTCGCGGCCGGAGGTGGTCTTCGCCGACGAGCCGACGGGCAACCTCGACTCGTGGTCCGGCGCGCAGGTGCTGGGGCTGCTGCGCGACGCGGTCCGCGACCTCGGCCAGACGGTGGTCATGGTGACCCACGACCCGAACGCCGCCGCGTACGCCGACCGGGTCGTGCTGCTGGCCGACGGCCGGGTCGCCGGTGAGCTGGACCGGCCGGAGCGCGGCGCGATCGTCGAGGCGCTGCAGCAGCAGGCGGTCATGCGATGAGCATGACGGTGCTGCGTACCCAGCTCGCCGGGGTGGCCCGGCGCCCGGCCCGGCTGCTGCTGACCGGTCTGGCCGTGCTGGTCGCGTCGTTCGTGGTCTTCGCCACGGTGCTGGCGCAGCAGATCACGGAGCGGACCATGCTCGCGAACCTGAGCGGGACGCCCGAGCAGGCAGCGTTCGTGGTGGGCGGCGACGCGACGCCGACCGGCCGGGACCTGACCCGGATCCGGGCCCTGCCCGGCGTGGCCGAGGCGGTCGGGCGGTTCCAGACCTCGGTGCAGCTCGGCGCGGCCACGAGCAGCCCGTACCTGGAGGTGACGGCCGACCCGGGCGCGGGGCCGCTGGCGCTGACCCGGGTCGTGGCGGGACGGTTCCCGCAGGCGCCGCACGAGATCGCGGTGACACCGCGCACCGTGGACCGGCTGGGCCTGCCCGTCGGCGCCGTGGTGAGCGCCCGGACCGGCCCGGACGCCGCGCCGATCGGGCTCACCGTGACCGGCGTCGTCGAGGCGGCGTACGACTTCGGCGCGCAGGCGTACGCCCGCGAGGACACCGTGGTCGCCCTCTCGCCCGCGGGGCCGGGCGGGCGAATCGAGGTGCGCCTGGCCGACGGCGCCGCCGCGACCGAGGTGCGGCAGCGGATCCAGGCCGCGCTGGACGCCGCGCCGCGACCGGCGGACTCGCGGGTGCCGGGCGTCACCGCCGGAGCGGACGTACGCGCCGAGGAGGCGCAGCGGGAGCTGGACGAGATCACGACGATCTTCGCACTGGTCGGCATGTTCGTCGCGATCGCCGTGGCCGCGGCCGCGCTGGTGGCCGCCTCCACGTTCCGGATCGTGTTCGCCCAGCGCACCCGGCAGCTCGCGCTGCTGCGGGCGGTCGGCGCCGGGCGGGGCGGGATCAGCCGGGCGCTGGCCGCCGAGGGGGCGCTCACCGGCCTGGCCGCGGGCGCGGTGGGCGTGCTGGCCGCGCTCGCGGTCGGCCACGGCGTGCCGCCGGTGCTGGGCTGGTTCGGGGTGCAGGTGTCCGGCCCAGGTGTCCCGTGGGACGCCGCGCTGCTGGTGGTCGGCGGCGCCGCGCTGGTCACCGTCGGGGCGGTGCTGGCCCCGGCGTACTCCGCCGCCCGGGTCGCGCCCCTGGCCGCGCTGCGGGCGGCGCAGGCTGCCCCGGCCCGGACCGGCATCGGCACGGCCCGCCTGGTGGGCGGCCTGGTGCCGGCCGCCGGGGCGGTGCTGGCGGCGCTGCTGGTCGTGAGCCGGCTGCCCGGCCGCGACACCGACGACTACGACCGCAATCCGCTGCTGCTGGGCATCGTCGCCTCCGGCACGCTGCTGTTCCTCGCCCTGATGCTGCTCGGGCCGCTGCTGGTCCGGCCGCTGCTGCGGGTGGTCGGCTGGCCGCTGCGCCGCCTCGGCCCGGTCGGGCGGCTGGCCGTCGGCGGCATCGGCGGGGCGCCGCGCCGGGCCGCCGCGATCTCGACCGTCGTCGCCCTGGGCGTGACCCTCATCGCAGGGGTGCTGGTGGGCAGCGCGTCGGTGCAGGCCCTGGTCGACCGGGAGATGGCTCTGGCCGTGCCGGCCGACTACGAGGTGACCGCGGGTGAGCAGCCCATCGCCGCCGCGGTCGTGGACGAGGTCCGCGCCAGGACCGAGCTGGCCCACGTGACGGCGTACCGGAGGCTGGGCGAGCTGCGCGTCGACGGCGACCGCGCGAACACGTACGACGCCAACGACCTGGACCTGGCGGCGCTGCCGACGCTGGGCGGGCTCGACGTCGCCTCGGGTTCGCTCGCCGACGCCGGGGCGGGCCGGGTCGTCCTGTCCGGGCACGTCGCCGAGGCGCTCGGCAAGCGGGCCGGCGACCAGCTCACCCTGACCCGGGGCGACCGCACGGTCCAGGTCCGGGTCGCCGCGGTCCTGCCCGGCTGGGTGCCGCTGTTCTCGGCCCTGGTCGCCGACCCGGCCGACCTGGACCGGCTCGGCGCGCCCGCGGGCTACTCCGGCATCCTCGCCGACGCGGCCGTGGCGGGCGAGGACGGCCGCACGGCCGGGCAGCAGGCGCTGCGCCGGATCGGCGACGGCGCCGGCGGGCTCGGGCTGGCCGTGCTGGCCGACGAGGGTGACGAGCAGCAGAGCCTGCTCGACGCGCTGCTCGGGATCGCGCTGGGCCTGGTCGGCCTGACCGTGCTGATCGCGGTCGTGGGCGTCGGCACCACCACGGCGCTGTCGGTGGTCGAACGGGCCGGTGAGTCCGGCATGCTGCGCGCCGTCGGCCTCTCCCGGGCCGGGCTGCGGATCATGCTCACCACCGAGTCCGCCCTGTACGGCGTGCTCGGCGCGACCCTCGGGCTGCTGCTCGGCGTGCCGTACGCCTGGCTGGCGGTGCGGGCGCTCGGCATCGGCGCACCGGTGGCGCTGCCCGTGCTGCCCCTGGTCGGCGTGTTCGCCGCGCTGGTCGTGTGCACCGCGCTGGCCGGGATGCTGCCGGCCCGCCGGGCGTCGCGGGTCAGCCCGGTGGCCGCGCTCGGCACCGGCGACTGACCGGCTACCTGCCGAGGCAGAATGTAATGGGTGCCCCAGGAGGTGGACGATGCCGAAGAAGACGCGCTGGATCATCGACCTGGACATCGAGGAGGTCCAGGAGGAGCGCCGCACACACGCGGTGGCGACGCTGCGCCGCGACGGGACGAGCCTGGAGGGCACCGGCACCGCCCACCGGCATCCGCACGACCTGGATCTGGCGCGCGTCGGCGATGATCTTGCCGCCGCGCGCGCCCTGGTCGAGCTCGCCGGCCTGCTGCAGACCGACGCGGGGCAGGTCCTGGAGAAGTTCGGCGCGGCGCGGACGCCGCTGCCCGAGGGCTGATCCGCGCACCGCCGCGAGCCTTGGTGAGGCTGGATTGGCATCGGCGCGCAGGAGAGCCGTGTGGCAGGGTGCGGTGCTGGCCGACAGCGCGGACCTGGTCGCCCGCGACGGCGTCGTGTACTTCCCGCCGGACGCGGTGGACTGGCGATACCTGCAGCGCAGCGCCAAGCGGACCTGGTGCCCGTGGAAGGGGCGCGCCCGCTACTACACCGTGGCCGTGGGCGACGCCGTCGGGCGCGATGCGGCCTGGACGTATCCGCGCCCGTGGCCGTGGTCCGGCGGGCTCAGGGGCAGGGTGGCGTTCGGCCCGCCCATCATGATCGACGTACCGCCGCCCGCAGGGATGAAGCCCCGACCGGCATGACCGCGGGGCCGCCGTGCCCAGTTTGAAAGCGCACATATCGGGTATCGGGCTATGGGCCTGATTTGCGAGGAGGCGTTTGATGAGCACGGTGACAGAGTCCGTAGACGTCCACGTACCCGTCCGTACGGCGTACAACCAGTGGACCCAGTTCGAGTCGTTCCCCAACTTCATGAAGGGCGTGGAGTCGGTACGCCAGATCGACGACACCCACAGCCACTGGGTGGTCAACGTGGCCGGGGCGACACGGGAGTTCGACACCGAGATCACCGAGCAGCATCCGGACGAGCGGATCGCGTGGAAGAGCACGAGTGGGGAGACCGAGCACGCCGGCGTGGTCACGTTCCATCGCCTGGGCGCATCCGACACGCGGGTGACGGTGCAGCTCGACTGGGAGCCCGAGGGCTTCGTGGAGAACGTCGGCAGCGCGATCGGGGCCGACAGCCGGCAGGTCAAGGCCGACGCGCAGCGGTTCAAGGAGTTCATCGAACACCGCGGCGGCGAGACCGGCGCCTGGCGCGGAGAGGTGGAGACGCCCGAGAAGCGCGGGTGACGCCGCGCCGTGGCGGGCCACCGCTTGCGGTACATCCGTCGCGTCCACACCGAAACGCCGCCCGAAGCGGCGGCCCATACGGCAGTATGACCTCGGCGTGGCACGGCTCCAAGCACGATGGCGCTGAGGGAGAAGGGATCTGATGGGCAACGCAGACTACGACGCACCGCGCTCGCAGGCGGCCGAAGAGGACAGCCTGGAGGAACTGCGTGCCCGGCGCGATGCGCCCAATACCGCCGCGGTGGACGTCGAGGAACCCGAGTCCTTCGACCTGCCCGGCGCCGAGCAGCTCGACGAGGAACTCACCGTCCCCGTCATACCGATGCGAGCGGACGAGTTCCGGTGCTCGCGATGTTTCCTGGTCCACCACCACAGCCAGCGCGCCGTGGCCGGAGAGGACGTCTGCCGCGACTGCGCCTGAGCACCACGGGGGCTCCGGCCGGCGCCCCTACGACCATGACAGCACGGCCGGGCCGGGGCGAGCCCCGGCCCGGCCGTGCTGTCATCGGCGGCTCTGCGCCGCCAGCGCCCGCCGCACCCCGAACGCCAGCGTCGCCGCCTTGCCCAGCGGGGTCGTGGACGCGCCGGTGACGGCAGTCATGATCTTGGCGACGTTGGCCGCCGCGCCCGCCAGCGGCGCGGTGACGGAGTCGATCCGCACCAGCTGGACGTTGACCCCGTCGATGGTCGTCTGGACCTGCTCCACGGCGGTGTTGACACCCTCGACAGTCGTGTTGACGTTGTCGAGCAGCGGGCCCGTCTTGGCCGTCACCTCACGGACCATGACGGTGGTCGCATCGATCGTGTGACGCAGCCGCAGGATCGGCACGGCCAGCAGCAGCACGAGCATCGCGAACGCGCCCGCAGCCACCAGCGCGGCGATCTCCAACCCCGACACGGCTACTTCGCCGCGCTCGAACGCCGGCCCAGCAACCAGCCGACCAGCAGCAGACCGGCCGCCGCGGCGTAGGGCTTCGGGTTGCGGCGGACCCCGTCCAGCATCTCGCGTCCCACCGCCTGCCACTCCGCGCCGCTGCGCGGCAGCCGCTCGCCGACCGCGGAAAGCGCGGCCCCGGCGGCGTCGCGGGCGGTCACGGCGGACTGCGCCACCGCGTCCTTCGCCTCACCGGCCTTACCGGCCACGTCGTGCCCGGCGGCGACCATGACCTGCTTGACGTCGGCCGCCTTCGCGGCGATCGCGGCGCCCGCGTCCGCGGCACCGTTCACCACGCCATCGGCGCCGACGACGACATCGTTTGCCTTGCTCGGCATCACCGTCTCCCTCCACTTGCGGATTGCTGGCGCGCCGATACCCGAGAACGCCGCCGGTAATCCGGCGCAGGTCACCGCTCGCGTCCGGGTGGGCGTTCCGGACGCCCCGCGACGAGGCGCCCGAGGTGGGCGGTCGCGACACCAGGGCGATGTCGCACGGTGTTTCTTCGTCGACTACATCGACTTGGCAGGTACGGTCTCAGGTCTCACGTCGCCACGGCGTCCCGGCTGGTCGGGATCGCCGCGGCCGGTGAGCCCGGCCGTCGAGGGACACGGCCGTCTACGGCACGAGGAGGACTCCCATGACGTCTGTCGACGACGGGCTGGCACTGGACCTGGACCAGGTCGCCACGTTGCTGCGCCAGCGGTACGAGCAGACCGTCGAGCAGCTCCGGGTGCAGGCGGACGAAACGCGCAACCTGCGCCAGACGGCGCGGCAGGAGCCGGGCGACGTGGCCGACGCGGGTTCGCTGATCAGCGACGCCGCCCAGCACGACATCGTCACGGCCGCGCTGACCGAGCAGGCCGAGCGCCTGTCGGCGGCGCTGCAGCGGCTGCAGGACGGATCGTTCGGCGTGTGCCGCAAGTGCGGCCGGCAGATCGCACCCGCGCGCATGGAGATCATGCCGTGGGCCACCCACTGCATCGCCTGCCAGCAAGCTGCCGAGCGGGGTCGCTGACAAGCGGTACGGCAGCGGTCCTGAGACGAGTGCGGCCCCCTCCCCGCCGTCCGGGTCCGGCCCGACGTTTAGGCCGGTCAGCAGCTGGAAAAGAGCAGCCTGACGGCGGCAGAGACCGGGAGGAACGCATGAGCATCAACGACGACGACCTGACGACCACGGGCACACCGGGCACCGAGGGGCCGGCGGACGCCGGCGCGGGCGAGCAGCCCGACCCGAGCGAGCACGACGGCGGCGCCGACGGCGGGGCCGACCTGGAGGGTCCCCTGGACGCCGGAGCCGACGACGCGGTCGACTCGGCTGAGGAAGACGGCGGAGCCGACAGCGGTGCCTGATCGGCTCGTCCCCGGCGCAGCGCCCGATCCCCAGGGGTCGGCGCTGCGCCGCTGCGTGGGAGATCCGGCCGAGTTCGAGCGGGCGCACTGGGGCGTACGGCCCCTGCTGCGCCGCGCGGGCCGTCACGACGACCTGCTCGACCTCGCCGCCGTCGACGACCTGCTGAGCGAACGCGGCCTGCGTACGCCGTTCCTGCGGGTCGCCAAGGCCGGTGCGGTGGTGCCCGGCAAGGCCTTCACCGGCGGGGCGGGGCTCGGCGCCGAGGTGAGCGACCAGATCCGCGACGACAAGGTGCTCGAACAGCTCGCCGGTGGGGCGACGCTGATCTTCCAGGGGCTGCACCGGGTCTGGCCGCCGCTGCAGGCGTTCTGCCTCGACCTGGCCCGCGAGCTGGGCTGCGCGGTGCAGGCCAACGCCTATCTCACCCCCGCCGGAAACCAGGGCTTCGCCACCCACTACGACACCCATGACGTGTTCGTGCTGCAGGTGGCCGGTGTCAAGCACTGGCAGGTGCACGAGCCCGTGCACCCCGACCCGCTGGAACGCCAGCCCTGGGGCGGCCACGCCGACGAGGTCGCCGCCACCGCCTCCGGCGCGCCGTACCTGGACCACGTGCTGGACGAGGGCGACGTGCTCTACCTGCCCCGCGGCTGGCTGCACGCGGCGGCCGCCGTCGACCGCACCAGCCTGCACATCACCCTCGGGCTGCGCCGGCCCACCCGCTACAGCATCGTCGAGGCGCTGCTGGGCATGGCGGCCGAGGACCCGCAGCTGCGCGCCGGCCTGCCGCTGGGGCTGGATCTGACCGACCCGGTCGCCCTGGCGCCGCACCTGGCCGCCACCGCGCAGGCGCTGCAGGACGCGGTCGCCAAGGCCGACGCCGACGACGTCGCGCGCCGGCTGCGGCCCGCCCAGTGGACCGCCCACCGGCCGGGGCCGATCCGCCCCGTGGCGCAGGCCGCGTTCGCCGACGCGCTCACCGCCGACAGCCTGGTGCGCCCCCGTCCCGGCCTGCACCTGGCCCTGGGCGAGGGGCGGGTGGAGCTCGCCGACCGCACGATCGGCTACCCGCCCGAATGCGACTACGCCGTGCAGGCGCTGCTGGCCGGTCCCGCCGTGCGCGTCGGCGACCTGCCCGGCCTCGACGAGCAGTCACGACTGGTCCTCGTCCGGCGCTTGCTCCGCGAAGCCGTCCTGGTCCCCGCCTGACGCGCCCCCCTGATCGGCGTTCTCGCCGTCCCCCTGCCACCTGCGTGCCTGGCGCAACAGCCACCAGACCAGGGCCGCCAGCGCCAGGAGCGGGACGCCGCAGGTGCCCACCACGAGCCACAGGAACAGGTTCGGCGGGCCGTACGTGGGCGGCTCCGCCGGTCGCAGCGGGTCGGCCAGCCGGCTCGTGGCGATCTCGATCTCGGTCACGCCCGGTGGCAGCGTCAGCAGCCGCGACGGCGTCGCCACGCCCAGCGTGAAGACCTCCACCGCCCCACCGACCTGCACCACCAGCTGCTGCGGCGTACGCCAGCCCTGCACCCGCAGCGCCACGTCGGGGGGCAGTGGCGCGAAGGATCCGCCGCCGGCCGTCGTCCAGGTGTCGACGTCGACGATCCGCACCTCGGTGGGCCGCGAGGTCGGGGCGCAGCCGACGCACGCCCCGCGCCGCACCATGGCCAGCCGGCGTCCGTCGGGGCTCCAGGCGGTGGAGTCGCCCAGCCGCCAGCCCTCGCGGGGCCACGTCACCGCGGCACCGCCACCCTCGGTCGGGTAGACCACGACATTGTGGCCCTGCTCGACGGCAATCCGGGAACCGTCCGGGGACAGCGCCACCGTGCCCCCGCTCAGCGAGTGCTCGTAGGGGATCGCGCGCAGCATCCGGCCCGACGGCAGGTCCCACACCTCCCAGCCGGTCTGGTGGCTGTCCATCGGGTCGTACACCGGGAGGGCGACTCGTTTCCCGTCGCCGGACCAGCCCGCCGGCGGGGCCGCCACATCCCCGGCCTGTCTCCCGGTGACCAGATCGAACATGCCGTAGCCCGCCGTCAGCAGCCGGCCGTCGGGCGACAGCACCGGCCAGGTGCCGCCGATCGGCTGCTCGTCGCTCTGCGGCGCCCGCTCCAGCGGGTCGGAGAACACGTCGAGCACGCGGTAGCGGTCGCCGTCCGCGGCCAGCAGCACCACCCGGCCCTCCTCCAGCTCGCCGCGCACGGCCGGTCCGCCGAACACCAGGGCGACCGGCCCCGGTGGCGACACCCGCGCCTCCGACGCCAGCCACCAGCTCTGCGAGGTGGCCAGCCGGTCGGGCAACCCGACCCGGCCGCGCGGCTCGCCCCACAGCGCGACCCCCGGTGGCGCGGCCAGCACCAGCAGTGCCCCCGCCGCAGCGACCGCGACCAGGCGGCGCGCGAGCGACCCGCCGGGCAGGTCCCGCCACAGCACCGCCAGCACCGCCAGCAGCACCGCCAGCAACAACCAGCCGAACGCGCCCCCGACGCCCGCACCGACCAGATCGGACAGCTCCGGGGCGGCGGGTTCCGGAGTGACCGGCGTGCCCGCCAGCGCGGTGAGGCCCGCGCCCGTGGCCGCCACGGCCACCAGTGCCGCGGCGGCCAGTCGGCGCCGGCGCGCCCTGCCCCGGGCCCGTGTGTACAGATCGGACGGCAGCGCCGGGGCGGGCTCGGCCTCGGCGACGGCGCGCAGATGCTCACGCAGGCTCATCGGGTCATCACCTTCTGGTCGCGGCCGCTCGTCTCGCTGTCCCCGGCCGAGTCGCCCAGCAGGCCGGCGAGCTCCGGGGCGAGCTGGCGCAGCCGGGTCAGCGCGTGCCGGGTCTGGCTCTTCACGGTGCCCGGCGCGACGCCGAGCAGCCGCGCGGTCTCCTGCTCGGTGCAGTCCTCGTAGAAGCGCAGCACCAGCACCGCGCGCTGCCGGGCGGTGAGCCGGCGCAGCGCCTGCGCGAGCACGATCCGCACCTCCGGCTCGCCCGCCCCGCCGGGCGCTTCCGGCGTCGCGTCCACCAGCACCTCCGGCACGCGCCGCTGCCGCCGCCGCCACCAGGACACCGCCTGGGTGTAGAGGACTTTTCGCACGTACGCCTCCGGCCGGTCCAGCCGCTCCCAGCGCACCGCGGCCCGTTCCAGGGCGGTCTGCAGCAGGTCCTCGGCGTGGTGCCGATCGCCGGTCAGCAGGTACGCCGCGTGCCACAGCGAGCTCGTCCGGGCCCGGACGAACTCGTCGAACCGCACCGCCCGGTCCTCGGACGCCTCCGGCCCGGGTAGCACCCAGTCATCGCGCATGTCGCCACTCCATGGTCAGGTGGACGCCCGACAGCCCGGGTCCGGGGGGGAACCCGGAGCCTACTTTCTCGCCGACACCGGCCTGCCCGCCGTCGGAGCAGGCCGGCGCACCGCGGCCGCTCTGTCCGCGTACGCGGCTCAGAGGTCGCGGCGCTGGAAGCCGATCGCGGCGAGACCGAGCACCATGGCGACCCACAGCGCGGCCCAGGCCAGGTAGACGGCGGTGGGCGCCGCCTCGCTGACCAGCGGGTGACCGACGAGCTGAGGCGAGAGCAGGACCGGATCCTGGAACGCGTGCATGGCCCCGCGCCACAGGCCGTCGGTGGGCAGGATCATCCGGGAGACGGTGCCGATGCGGGCCACGCTGTCGTTGCCGAGCGCGCTGCCGACGCCGCCGACCACCCCGGCGACCCAGGCGGCGCCGAACAGGCCGACCGCGATGATGCCCGAGGCCATCGGCGAGATGGCGGTGGACAGCAGCAAGCCGAGCGTGAGCAGCGCGGTCGTCTGCGCGGCGAGCAGCGCCAGGCCGGTCACCGGCTGCGGTGGCCAGTAGCCGGTGGTGAGCCGCACGATGATCAGCTGGGCGAGGCCGGCCAGCATCACGAAGCCGCTGCCGAAGATCACCAGGCCCAGCCACTTGCCCAGCAGCACCGCGGCGCGGCGGACCGGGCGGGCCAGCACGGCCAGCGCGATCCCCGACTCGATCTCGCCGGCGAGCGTGGGCCCGGCCAGGAACGCCGTGCCGAGCGCGGCGATCAGGCTCAGCCCGAACATCACCAGGTTGAGCACGATGGTGGAGGCCATCAGGGCCTCCCCGGTGGTGAGCCCGCCGAACTCGGCGTCGATCCGGGAGAAGCCCCACGCGCTGAGCCCCAGCAGCGTGGCGGTCAGCGCCGCCAGCGCGCGCAGCACGCGGCGACGCGCCACCTCCCGCAGGGTGAGGGCGGCGACGGTCAGGACGGTCTGGGCGGTCATCGGTGCTCCTCGGGACCTGCGCGAAGGATGTCCAGCAGCCGCTGCTCGAGGCTGATCCGGCCGGGCTCGACCGCGTGCACGCGCACCCCGAGGCCGACGAGGTCGGCCACGAGGTCCGGCACCGTGGTGGTCGGGTCCTGATCGGCGGGCAGCTCGACGGTGAACGCGTCCCCGCTGCGGGTGACCGGACCGGCCGCGGCGAGCCGTGCCTGCGCCTGGGCGCTCACCTCGCCTAGCCGCAGCCGCAGCTCGTGCTGTCCGAGCAGCTCGGCGAGCGTGCCGGACGCGGCGACCCGGCCCTTGTCCAGGATGACGACCCGGTCGCAGACCCGCTCGACCTCGCCGATGAGGTGCGAGTTGAGCAGCACGGCGACCTGGCGGGCCTTGAGGGCCAGCAGCAGGTCCCGGACGTCGGCGCGGCCGAGCGGATCGAGTGCGCTGGTCGGTTCGTCGAGCACGACCAGCTCCGGACGGGTCAGCAGGGCCACGGCGAGGCCGAGGCGCTGCTGCATACCCTTGGAGAAACCGCCGACCCGGTCGCCGGCCCGGTCGGCGAGGCCGACCGACGCCAGGCACTCCCGCCGCTCCGCGTCCGGCACGCCCACCCCGGCGAGCCGGACGTGCAGGGCCATCACCTCGGCCGCGGTGAGCCATGGCTGGTAGCGGAACAGCTCCGGCAGGTAGCCGACCCGGGCGCGGGCGCGCGGGTCGGCGGCCGGCCGCCCGAGCAGCAGCACCTCGCCGGCATCGGGTCGGACCAGGCCGAGCAGCATCTTGATGGCCGTGGTCTTGCCGGCGCCGTTCGGCCCGAGCAGGCCCAGCACCTCGCCGCGGCCGACGGTGAAGGACACGTCGTCGACCGCGACCCGTCGCCGGTACCGCTTGCGCAGCCCCGAGCACCACACCGCCGGTGCGGACGTCCCGTCGGGCGGCCGCTCGGCCGGCTGCGGCACAGCGCTGCCGGGCGCCGCCGTGCGGGCGGCGGTCACCGCTCCCACCGCAGGTCCCGGGCCACCGACAGCACCTCGTCGGGGCTCAGCGAGCCGGCCAGTGCGGTCACCACGCCACCGTCCACCCACACCACACCCGCCAGCGCGCCGTTGCGCGCGGTGAGCACGGTGGCCGGACGCCCGTTGACGTCGGCGGTGGCGGTGGTGAGGCGATCGCCGGGGACCAGCAGCGGCAGCGTCGTCCCGTCGCCGGAGAAGCCGCGCAGCTGCGCCGCGATCTGCTCGGGCAGCATGGGCAGCGACAGCAGGTAGTCGCGCGCCGCCGCGAAGGGCACCCCCGTGGAGTACGCCGTGGGCGCCACCGCACGGCCCAGCACCATCGTCGGCACGCCGCGGCCCTTCGCCCAGACCGCGACCAGCCCGGGGCCGGCGACCAGCCGGAACCGGCCACCGTCGAGGCCCGGCGGAGGCGGCGGCAGGGTCCGGCCGGCCGCCGCGGCGCTCTGCGCGGTCTTCGCGGCCGAGAAGGTGAACTCCGCGCTCACCCGGCCGGTGACGCGGTACGCCGGCTCGCCGGTGACACCGCGCGGCAGCCGGCCGACCCGGGGCACGGACAGGCCCGTCTCCCGCGCGGCCGCGGCGGCGTCGGCGACCGGTCGCAGGTCGACCTGCTCGGTCACCTCCAGCTCGCCGAAGGCGGACAGGTCGGGCAGCCTGACCAGGTCGGCGTCGGCGGCGGTCACCGAGGCGACCTGCTCGGCGCGGAAGATCGGCAGCCAGTCCGCCGCGGCGGCGACACCGGCGCCCGCCACCAGCACGGCAGCGGTGACGAAGGCGACCACGGGACCGCGCGACGCCGCCCGCCGCCCCAGCCCGGCCTGCTCGGTGCGGCGGTAGTACCTGCGGGGCCGCCCGGCGGGTGTGGTGCGCCAGCTCGACTCGACGTAGCCCAGCCGCTCCAGCCGGTGCAGCAGCGGGTAGAGCAACCCTTCCGCCCGTTGCGGACGGTCGCCGGACCGCTCGCCGACCCGCTCGCCGATCGCGTACCCGTGGCTCTCCCGCTCGGCGGCGAGGACGTCCAGCACCAACGGGTTCAGCTCATCCCCCGTCTTCCTGGGAGTACGCATGATCACCTCCAAGCCTAGAAGCACTATGCATTGCAGTTCAATGCATAGTACTTCTAGGTATCAGCGCCGCGACACCGGTCGACACGACATCTCCACAATCGGGGGCGAGCCGTGACCGGCGCCGGCGTCACGCAGGCGCTTTCTGCAGGTCGCGCCCTGCTCAGGCCGGCGGGCCCCCGGGTTCGGCGGGGCTGACGCGATCCCGGATCAGCGCGATCACCGTGTCGGCGGTCCGGTCGAGGTGGCTGCGTCCGTCGGGCAGCTTGGCCTGAGGGCTGATGTAGCTGCGTGGGCCGACGTGGGTGGCCGGGTCGAGCCAGATGACCGTGATCTTCCCGGCGCGGACGGCCCGGTTCCAGCCGCTGCGGCGGAACAGCCGCCACCGCTGCGGAAAGATCCACATACCGGTGCGCTCGATCCAGTCGCTGGCGGCGGTCAGCCGGTAGAGATGCTCCGCACGGCTGATGTCGTTGGCGCCGTTGTAGAACCCGCCGAGGGTGATCACCCAGAGCGGGGAGCGCAGCTCGGACCACAGCTCGTCCACCGCGCCGGTGGCGACCTGGGCACCGCCGCTGTAGCTGAGCAGCACCACGGGGATGCCGCTGCCGGGGCGGTAGCCGGCGAGCCGGAGCTGCGTGGCGATCTGCGAGCCGACGGCGCGGTTGTACAGGGGCCGGTACCGGTGGTCGGCGGCGACGAAGATCTGCATCACGTTGTGCAGGAACAGCACCAGCCCGGCCCGGCGGCGCAGCCAGATCCACACCGGCCGGTTGGCGAGCGGATAGGCCAGCGGAGAGTACGGCTGCACCTGCCCCAGGACCCTGAGCTCCGGCGCCTTGTCGATCAGGGACTTCACCAGCCGCCCGCCGTCGCGGGTGTCCTGGAAGCGGCGCTTGCCGATGCCGTCCAGGTAGACCAGGTAGGCGGCCGGGGGGCGGTCCGCGTCCGCGCCCCGGGCGTAGGGCATGCGCGCGGGGAGCTCGGTGGCGGGAGCCCGCCAGCCTGCGGCATAGGCCAGCACCTCGTACCGGGCGAGCAGCGCTTCGGCGAGCAGCACCGGTCCGATCCCGACCAGCAGCAGCAGGAGCGCGAACTCGATCATGCGAGCGGCTCCGGCACGCCGGGCCTGTTGAGCCGCACGACCAGGCGGCGGACGCCCTCGACGGCGACGCCGAGGCCGACTCCGGCGACGGCCACGCAGCCGGCGGCCTCCCACCAGCCGATCCCGGCGACCGGGACGAGCGCGGTGGCGAGGCCGGCGCCCACCCCCATCATGAGCAGCAGGTGCAGCAGCGGCCCGAGCAGCGGGAACGCGAGGATCGCGGCGAGCAGCAGCGGGGCGGCCAGGCCCGGTGTCCAGGCCAGCACGCCCGCTCCGGACGGCGAGGTGGGCAGCACCAGCTCGGCGAGGGTCCACGCGCACAGCGGCCAGAGCGCGAACACCGCGCCGTCGACGAACGCGCCGGCCACCATCAACCAGACCACCCGCCGGCGCGACACGCCGGACAGGCGCGCCACCACCGGCAGCAGGCGTCCGGCGGCCTCGGACAGACCGGCCAGCAGCAGCAGGACGGCGACGAAGGGGGTCACCGCTCAGCCCTGCGACGGCAGCTCGGCGGAGCCCGGCCGGGTGGCGCCGGACGGGTGCAGGTACCGCTCGAGCTCGTCGGCGGCGCGCGCGTAGCCGCTCGCCTGGCGCTGGGCAGCCTGCAGGGTGCGCACGGCGGTCCGGAACCGGGGCTCGCCGAGCACGCGCTGGGCGAGGACGCGCACGGCCCTCTCGTCGACGTCCTCGGTGCGGAGCGAGACACCGGCATCGAGCTCGGCGAGGCGGCGCGCCACCAGTGCCTGGTCCGCGCCCTGCGGCACCACCAGCATCGGTACGCCGGCGTGCAGCGCCTCGTTGACGCTGTTGACCCCGCCGTGGGTGACGAACAGCGCGGCGCGCGACAGCACCTCCAGCTGCGGCACGGAGCCGAGCGCGATCACGTTGTCCGGCAGCGGGCCGAGCGCGGCGGGATCGGTGTGCCCGGTGGAGACGACCACGGTGCCGCCCAGCGGGGCGAGCGCGTCGGCGAAGCTGCGCAGCAACCGCGGGCGGGCCTGGAACACCGTGCCCATGGAGACGTAGAGCACCGGGTCCCGCAGCCGGTCGACCGGGAAGGACGAGTCGGCCGGGCGGGCGCCGATGCTCGGGCCGACGAACCGGTAGGACTCGTCGAACCCGTCGGCGTCGGGATGGAAGGCCCGCGAGGTGTAGACCAGGTTGAGCGGCTGGCGGATGTCCGCCAGGTCGATCAGGGGCACCGCGTGTGTGTCGTACCGGCGGCGCAGTTCCCAGCGCGACGTCAGGTAGCCCGCGGCGCTGCGGGGCCTGGCCGCCGCCGCGGCCAGCAGCGCCCAGGAGGCGCGGGTGGGGCTGGGCACGTGCCGGTTGAACGCGAACGTGGTGAACGACGACGCGGCCGGCACGCCGAGCTCCCGGGCGGCCACCGGCCCCCACAGGCAGGCCGAGTCGTGCACGATCAGGTCGGGCCGGGTGCCGCGCAGGTCGGTGAGGACACCGGGCAGCACCTGCAGCGCGGTCCGCGCGAGCTGCTCCAGCAACGTGATCGCCCCCGGCGGGCCGGCAAGCGGTATCTCGCGCCCGGAGTAGCGGAACACGCGCGCTCCGGTGGCACCGATCTCCTCGGCGTAGTCGGGCGTCGTGTGGTAGGTGACGCGGTGGCCCCGACGGACGAGTTCGGCCGCGACCGGCAGCGTCGGGTTGATGTGACCGTGCATGCCGATGTTGAGGAAGGCGATCGCGCTCATCGGCCGACCCCGGCCGGGTAACGAGTCAGTGCTCGGCAACGTGTGCTGATCATGATCCGCTTTTCCTCGCGACAGAGCATCGCGTTCGTGCCCAGTATGCCAGCCACGGATGATCCACTCGGCCTGGACCGCTGGCACCGATCGCGGCGTCACCTGCCCCGGAGCGGGCCGGCTGCACCCGCTATGCAACCAGCGCCGGCACCGTGGGACCAGGCAGGATTAACGCAGAAACGGGGTTCTTCACCCGCGGACGCTCAGCCGGCCAGGGCGGCCAGCGCGGAGCGCGCCAACCGGACCGCCCCGGCACGGTGGTGCGCACAGTGGCCGCCGACGTGTGCGTACAGTGCGACGCCCTGATGCCACGCCCAGGCCGGGCTCTCCACCTCACACAGGCGCCTCGGGCACGGCGGCTGGGATTCAGGGGTCGAGGCGGACCCGGTCTCGGCGGGGCCGCTCTGCGGGCCGTCCGCCAGCAGGCCGATCGCTCGCGTCAGGTGAGCGCGGGCCCGGTCGGTCGCGCCGAGCCCGGCGTGCGCCCGGCCCAGCGTCAGATGAATCCGGCCGGTGAACCGGGCGCCGTAGCCGGCCGCCGGGAGCAGGGCCCGCGTCGCCTGGTCGAGCGCCTCCGGCCAGCGCTCCAGCTCCACCAGGAGCCAGGCCAGCGCAGCCCGGGCGGTCACCTGGGCCACCTCCGCCGGCCCCGGCGCGACCGGTCGCGCGTCGACCTCGCGCAGCGCGGCCCGGAACTCCTCCAGCGCCTCGCCGAACCTGCCGAGCTCGACGAACGTCTGCGCCACCGCGACCCGGAGCTGGACGTACCCGTCGTGGTCACCGGCGGCGCCGGCCAGGTCCAGGGCGCGGCGATACGCGCCCAGGGCCTTCGCGTGCTGGCCGCCGGACCGCCAGGCACGGGCCGTGTGGTGCAGCGCGTCGGCCTGCTCCTTCGGGTCGCCGAGCGCCGCGGCGAGCCGGTACGCCGCGGTCGCGAGGGCGGCGCTCTCGTCGTGGCGCCGGGCACACACGCCGACCGCCCAGGCGTGGTACTTGAGGTGGGCGATCTCCTGCCGGCGGTCGGCCAGCCGGGCGGCGGCGTCACGGGACAGGCGGTAGACCTCCGGCCAGGGTCCGCCGTGGACGTCCCGGTCCGCGTACCAGTGCAGCGCCTCGGCCACCTCCACGACCCGCCGGTGCCGGCCGGCGTCGGCGGCCGAGCGCAACGCGGCCAGCCAACCGGCCGCCTCGGCCTGCAACCAGTGCTGCGCGTCCTCCGGCGTCGTCAGGGGCACCAGCCCCCGGTCGTCCGGCGTCGCCAGGGGGACGAGGCCTCGCCGGTCGCCCGGCGCCGGCGCGAACCACCGCCCCGCCACGACCGCCGTGTCCAGCAGCCGGTCCACCATCCGGCGCTCGGTCGCCGCCCTGGCCGGTGCGGGCTCCTCGTCGCGCAGCCGGTCGGTCGCGAACAGCCGGATCAGGTCGTGGAACCGGTAGCGATCCAACCCTGCGGGTTGCAGGAGGCCCAGCTCGACCAGCTCGTCCAGCCGCTGCTCAGCACCGCAGAGGTCGACCTGGGCCAGCACCGCGGCGAGCGGAGCGGCGAAGTCGGGCCCCGGCACGTGGGCGAGCCGGCGGAACATCACCTTCGCCGGGTCGGACAGCTGGGCATACGACAACGCGAACGCCGCCGTCACCCCCAGGTCACCCACCACGAGGTGGTCCAGCCGCCGGTCCTCATCCGACAGCCGCTGCGCCAGGTGGCCCATCGTCCAGCCCGGCCGGCTCGCCAACCGCGTGCCCGCGATCCGCAGCGCCAGGGGAAGGTGTCCGCACAGCCGGGCCACGGCGTGGACGTCGTCGCCCGCCGCCTGATCCGCCGCCTCCCCCGCGATCGCCCGCAACAGGCCGGCCGACTCCGCCGGCGCCAGCGGCGCCAATCCGATCCGCAGCACGGCGTCCAGCCCGCTCAGCAGGCGGCGGCTGGTCACCACCACCGTCGCGGCCCCCGCACCCGGCAGCAGCGGACGCACCTGGCCCTCGTCTGCGGCGTTGTCCAGCACCAGCAGGCAGCGCCGCTCCCGCAGCACCGCCCGCAGCTGCCCGGCCCGCTCCTGCTCGTCGTCGGCGATGCTGCGGGGGTTGACGTCCAGCGCCCGCAGCAACCGCGCCGCGGCCTCACCGACCGCCATCGGCACCGGATCCGTTCCCCGCAGGTCCAGGTAGACCTGCCCGTCGGTGAACGACTCGCGCAGCTGTCCCGCCGCCCGGACCGCGAACGCCGTCTTGCCGATCCCGGGCGGGCCGTACACCACCGCCACCAGTGTCCGGCCACCGGCCGCCGCCGCCAGCGCGTGGCGGCGCAGCGACGCCGACTCCGGCACCCGGCCCACGAAAGCGCCCACCCCGCGCGGCAGCTCACCCACCCGGGGTCGCCCGACCCGGCTCGACGACCGCTCCGCGCGCGCCCAGGCGGTCAGTCCGGCCCGGTCCCCGTCATCGAGCCGCAGCGCGTCGACCAGCGCCGCCAGCGTCCGCTCCTGCGGCGCGCGGCTGTGCCCCCGCTCCATGTCGCTGATGGCGCGCCCGCTCACCCCCGACGCCTCGGCCAGCTGCTCGATGGTCATCCCCACCGACCGCCGGAACTCCCGCAACCGCTGCCCGACCGAAGCCCCTGCCGAACCCCGTGGCGGCGCGTCCTGCTCGCCGTGGCCGGTCCCGCCCGGCTCATGCCTCACGCCGCGCCCACCGTCCCGTCGCCTCCCGCGTAGTCGCGACCGCCACCAGGCCCATCGTGAGCCGGGCACGCCGTGGGCCCCGGCGCCGGGGCCTGCGGCGTGACGGTGACCACGCCTGTCCGGGGACGCCGCGCCGCTCTGCAGCGCGACCGTCAGATGATGCCGCCGTTGACGCGGATGACCTGGCCGTTCACCCAGTGGCCGGCGGGGCCGGCGAGGAACGCCACGGTCCCGGCGATGTCCTCCGGCCTGCCGAGACGTTCCAGCGGCGCCTGGGCGGCCAGCCGGGCGAGGTGCTCCTCGTCCTTGCCCTCCAGGAACAGCTCCGTCGCGGTGGGGCCCGGCGCCAGCGAGTTGACGGTGACGTCCCGGCCGCGCATCTCCCGCGCCAGGATCAGCGTCAGGGCCTCGACCGCGCTCTTGCTCGCGCTGTAGGCGCCGTAACCCGGGAACGCCAGCGCCACCACGGAGGTGGAGAAGGTGATGATCGCGCCGCCGTCGCGTACGCGGCGGGCGGCCTGCTGCGCCACCATGAACGTGCCCCGGATGTTCGTGCGGTACAGCTCGTCGAGGACCGCCATGTCGAGCTCGGCGACCGTGGACGTGCGCCCGAGCCCGGCATAGGCGGCGGCGTGCACGACCACGTCGACCCGGCCGTACGCCGACTCGGTCGTGTCGAACAGCGCCACGACCTCGTCCTCCGCGGAGACGTCGGCGCGCATGCCGAGCGCCGTCCCACCGGCCGCGGAGATCTCCTTGGCGGCCGTGTCGGCCTCGGCCTGGTGGCGGGAACTGATGACGACGGCGAATCCGTCGTCCGCCAGCCGCCGCGCCGATTCGCGGCCGATGCCGCGCGAACCACCGGTGACGACGGCCACGCGGGTCTCGGTGTCCGCCGTCCTGTTGCTCGTCATGGCATGTCTCCGTTCCTCCGCCCCGCCTGGGGCGGCAGCGTCGGTGACCGGCAGGATGCGTCCGTTATATGCCTTTCGACCTTAACAAGCCAGGCCCGGCGATGATCCACGATCTCCGGCACCAGGCAGGCCCGCGTCGCCAGAGGCCGACCGGCCCCCGGCACCGCCGGCACGACGACGACTGCCGTCGGAGCGAACCGCTCAGAGGCCGGAGCACCTCCCGCTCAGAGCCCGGAGTATCCCCGCGCGAAGTCCGCGGCCAGCTCCCGCTGGACGGCGTGGGCGACCGCCGGGCACGGCACCGGCTGCCCGCAGCCGTCGCACCGCGGCTCGGCACCCGGCAGCGCACCGGCGTCCGCCGCCGGATCCGGCATGCCGCCGAGCGGCACGATGTCGGCTTCGAACTGGTACATGTCACTTCCTCCGTCACCTCACCGGGACAGCCCGTCAGCAGGATTCCCCCCGTGCCTGCGGGCAAACGCCCCGGCCGGTGATCGTCGCGGCGTCGTCGTCACCCTCCGTGCCCGGGGCCGGGCTGCCCCCACTGCCGGCCTGCGCCGTCGGCGACGCCGGCGGCGGGCTCGCCGGTGGCGGGGACGGCTCGTCGGGGCTCGGTGACGCGCCCGCGGGGCTGGGCTCGGGGCTCTGCTGCGGTTCCGGTGCCTGTCCGCTCGCACCCGGTGTCGTGACCGGCTGGGTGGGGTCGCCGCTCGCCGGTGGGCTGATCGGCGCGCCCGAGATGCCGAGCAGCGTGACGGCGCAGGGCTGACCGTCGAGCCGGAACGCGGTGGGCAGCGGGTTGGTGCGCTGGTAGCTGCCCGCCACCGGCAGCGTCGTCGCGGCGCCGGGCCGCAGCGCCGCCGCTTCGGCGGCGGTGACGGTGCGGCCGGTCTGGCGCCAGGGGGTCCCCTCGTCGATCCGCTGCCCGCCGGGCAGGTCGAACGAGATCCGCCCCGGCTCGCGAGCGACCTCGGCGGTGTTCGTGACGGTGACCTCGGCGGTGAACCGGCCGCCGGCGTCGCTTCTGAGCTGGAAGGCCGCCTCGCACACCGGCGGGCCGGGCGTCGCCGGCCCGGCGACGGCGGGATCGGCGCCCCGGTCCGTGCCCGTCGCGGCCCAGAGTGCCCCGGCGGCGACCAGGGCGCCGACGCCCAGCGCCGCGGCGACGACCGCCGGGCGGCGGCGGGTGCGGGGGGCGGTCTCCGCCGGCTGCCACGGCAGCATGTGGGTCAGCGTCTCCGCCGCACCCGCGTCGGCGGCGGGCAGCACCGGCCACGACACGAGGTCGCCTCCCTCGGCGGCCAGGGTCGCGGCGAGCTGCGCGGCGGTGGGCCGGGCGGCGGGGTCGCGGTCGAGGCAGGCGGTGACCGCCTCGGCGACGGCGTCCGGCAGGCCCTCGATGGGCGGCAGCGGCTGCGGCGGGCGCAGCCGAGGCGCGGTGAGCAGCCCGACCGGGGTGTCCGCCGGCCAGGGCAGGGATCCGGCGAGCATGCGGTAGAGCAGCACGCCGACCGAGTACACGTCCGCGGCCGGCTGCACCGGCTGCCCGTCGACGCGTTCGGGGGCCAGGTAGGCCGGGGTGCCGATCAGGTAGCCGTCGGCGTCGCGCTCGTCGCTGCCCGCGGGCGCGCAGATCCCGAAGTCGATGATCTTCGCACCCTCGGCGGTGAGCAGCACGTTGCTCGCGGTGATGTCGCGGTGGACCACCCCGCGGGCGTGCGCGGCGGCGAGCCCGTCGGCCGTCTGGGCCGCGATGGTGACCGCCTGTGGCCAGGGCAGCCGCGGCTGCTCGACCAGGGCCTGCCTGATCGACACGCCGTCGATCAGCTCCATCACCAGGTATGCCGCCGCCGTCCGCCCGTGCTCGCGGACGACGCCGTAGTCGTAGACCTCGGCGATGTGGCGGTGCCGCAGCCGGGCCAGCGCCTGCGCCTCGACCTGCAGGCGCCGCACGGCCAGCTCGTCGGCCAGCGACCGGGAGTTGAGCATCTTCACCGCGACCATCCGGCCGAGCCGCTCGTCGCGGGCGTGCCACACGGTGGCGGATCCACCGCTGCCGGCAGGGCTGGTCAGCACGTAGCGCGCGTCGAGAAGGGTGCCGGGATGCCAGGCGTCAGCGGTGGTGCTCATACCGGGCCCCTACCCGACACCGCGCGACGGCAACCGTCGCTGGTCACGTCAGGACGGGGAGGGCCTCCGTGCCGTGCTGGACGAAGCCGCGGGCGCCGTAGCGGAAGCTGAGCCGCGTGTCGGGGTCCAGGCGCAGGCCGGGGCAGGCGTCGAGCAGCGCGGTGAGGGCCGCGGTGACCTCGATGCGGGCCAGCGGCGCGCCGACGCAGTAGTGCGGGCCGAGCCCGAAGCCCAGATGGGTGCCGCGCCGGTCCAGCCGGAACGTCTCCGCATCGGGGTACACCTGCTCGTCGAAGTGCGCGGCGGCGATGCACAGGTACACCATGCTGCCGGCGGCGATGGGGGTCCCCGCGATCTCGGTGTCGCGGGTCGCCAGCCGGTAGAGCCCGGCCGACGGATTGGCCCAGCGGAACGCCTCGTCGATCGCGGCCTCGGCCAGGGGGCCGTCGGCGCGCACCCGCGCCAGCGCGTCCGGGTTGAGCAGCAGCGAGCAGATCGTGGCCGACATCATCTGGATCGTGGTCTCGAACCCGCCCAGCAGCAGGCTGACCACCGCCACGGTCACGGCTTCGTGGGAGTACGCGTCCTCCGCCTCGAACGCCCTGATGATCTCACCGAGCATGTTGTCGCCGGCCTGCTGCCGCTCCCGCCGCACCAGCGTGGAGGTGTAGTCGCTCAGCTGGGCGAACGCCTGCATGCCCGGCCCGGCCACCGTCTCGTCCATCGGCGAGCCCAGCCACGTGATGATCGCGCGCACCCAGGCCAGGCCCTGGTCGCCCAGCTCGTCGGGGATGCCGAGCAGCGCGAGGAACACCTCCATCGGGTAGCGGGCGATCGACTCCTCGACGAGCTCGACCTCGCCCCGGCTGGCGAGCGGGCCGAAGGTGCGCTGGGCGATCGGCACCACGGTCCGGGCGTACTTGGCGCTGGCGGCGGCGCTGAAGAAGCGGTTGTGCGCGCGGCGCAGGTGGTGGTGCCGCGGCCCGTCGAGCGCGATCATCGCCTCGCTCATCGGGCCCATGCCGTAGAACACCGTGCTGAACGTGGTCGAGTCGCGCAGCGCGGCCGCCACGTCGCGGTGCCGCAGCACCAGCGGGGCGTTCATCAGCTCGTCGAAGACGACCGGTTGCCGCCGCCCGATCGCGGCGAGGGTGCGCCCCAGCGTGGCGGGCGAGGGGGAGCTTTGTGCGAACGCGCTTTCGGCGGCCGGGATCACGTATCGATTATGACCACTATCTTGGGCGGGCTGGTCCCGCTGCGACGGATGTCCGACAGCACGAGGTGGCCGGGGCACCACAGCGCGTGTGCGGCGCGGCGCGGGGTCAGCGGGGCGCGTCTCCGGCGGCGGGGCCGGACACGAGATCGATGATCAGCTTCACGACCTCGTGCGGAGTGTCGGTGATGGAGAAGTGCGCGGCGCCCGGGATGGTCCTGAGCGTCACGTGCGGCGCCGCTTCGAGGATCGCCTGCTCGCGCTCGGTGAAGCCGATCTCGTCCCGGTCGCCGCGGGCGAGCCACACCGTCGAGTCCGTGCCGGCCAGCCGGGTGGCCAGCTCGCCGTAGCGCCCGAGGTGGTCGAAGAAGCCGGTGACCAGGTGCCGGTTGGCGGCGTGCGGGTTGAGCTTCATCTGCCCGAACAGCTCGGTGAACCGGGCCGAGGGCAGCCGGTCGCGCATGCCCTTCTTCAGGGTCGGGTTGATGCCCAGCCAGACCAGCGTGCCGAGCACGGGGGTGCGGCTGGCCTCGTCGAGCGAGATGAGGTCGTGCTCCTCGTCGGCCCGCGACAGCGACGGCGACAGCAGCAGCAGCGGGCCCCGGTAGGCGCCGCGGGCGGCCATCTCGATGCCGACGTTGGCGAAGTAGGAATGACCGACGACGAGGTCGGCGGATTGCCGTGCCGCGAAGTCCTCGACCAGCGCGGCGTAGGTCTCGATCGCGTAGTCGAACCCGGCGGGCACGGGCCGGCCGGCGAACCCGGGCGGGTCGGCGGCCATGGCCAGCACACCGGCCTGGCTCAACGCCGGATCGGCGAGGATGTCGGTGTAGAACTCCGCGGTGCAGAACAGGCCGGGCAGCAGCAGCACGCGATGCGCGGTCCGGGTCGGCTGGTTCTCGATGATCGCCCAGTCCGCGTCCTCGCGCCGCCGCAGCGGCGGGCGCTGTGTCGTGGTCACGGTGCTCCCTCCAGTGCCTGAGCTGATCGTAGGCAGGCGGCCGGGTGCCGCAGGCGCGTTTGGCCGGTTGACCGGCCATATCGGGCATACGCTGCGGACATGGCTGCTGACGGGGGAAGCCCGCAGGATGAGGAGGCGATCGGCGCGGTGATGGTCCGGCTGGCGCGGGCCTTCGCCGGCCTGTCCGCCGACGGCGTCGCCGATCTCTACACCGCCGACGCGGACTGGACCAACGCGTTCGGCACGACCCGCACCGGCGGGGCGCAGATCGCGGCGTACCTGACCGAGCTGTTCGCCGACCCGCACTTCGCCGCGGGCAGGCCGCTCGGGCCGCCGCGGGCCGACATCCGCTTTCTCACCCCGGACGTCGCGGTCGTGAAGTCCTACCTGGAGCGGGCGGGGCAGCAGACCGCCGACGGCGCGACCATGGCCGTCCGGCGCAACTTCTCGCTGAAGGTGTTCGTACGCCGGCCCGGCGGCTGGCGGATCGCGTCCGACATGTACATGGACGCCCGCGACGACAGCACGCTGGACCCGGCGCGCTGACGGGTCAGGCGGCCGCTTCCCCGGCGGGGCGCTCGCGGGCCCTGACGTGGTCGGGATACCAGGCGGTGAACTTGAAGGCGCCCGCCACCAGCACGATCGGGACGATCCAGGTCAGCCAGGCCGAGCCGCCGCGGTCCTGCTGCGCGACCATCCCGAGCAGGGCGCAGGCCAGGAACGTCAGGCCCCAGACCAGGGTCAGCGTCCGGTTGACCCGCTTGAACGCCGGCGTGGACCACAGCCGCTGCGGCACCTGCTCGCGGGCGTACTGCTCGGTGAACGGCGTGAACAGCAGCGAGCCGAGCACCACCACCGCCAGCACGCCGCTGGCGATCGCCTGCGAGTAGGTCTCCAGCCACATCAGCCGCTCCCGGTCGAGCACGAGCCCGGCGACGGTCAGCGCGGCGAAGAACACCACCGTGACGATCTCCAGCAGCTTGATCCCGCCCTGCCCGTGCGACGGGATGAGCAGGATCACCGCGGCGGCCAGCGCGCCGACGACGGCGTACTCCCAGGTGCTGGGGCCGCTGACCACCCAGAAGACGATCCACGGTACGAAGCCCCGGAACACCCTGGTGCCCATCGACCACGCTCTCCTGTCGCTGCCGCCGCCGTCCGGCCGGCGGTTTCAAACGATCAACTGGCCGAGGCCGGGATGGTTACTGCCGCTCAGGACGGCCGGGGCGCACGCCTGTCCTGGCGTTGGGCCAGTTCCTCGTCGTCGACCAGGACCAGCATCGGCTTGTCCGGTTCGCACAGCATGGTGACGGTGAAGCGCAGGCGCGTGTCGTCGCGGTTGTTGCCGTCCTGGTAGTGGATGACGTCACCGCCCGGCTCCCAGAACACCTCCCCGGCGCGCACCACCCGCTCGGGCTCGCCCTCGAGCTCGAACAGCATCTCGCCCTCCAGCACGTACCCGAACGCCGGGCCGGTGTGCCGGTGCGGCGGCGTGCCGGGGTCGCCGGGCGGGTACTCGATGAGCACCGTCATCGCGTGGGCGCCCGCCGGGATGTGCGGCGGCTGCGCCTCCTGCAGCACGGTGAGCGCCGTCTGCCAGGCGGTCGAACGGGGTTTCTGCGCGTCGGTCGCGGACATGGTGATACCTCCGTGGTGATCGGTGGTGGCCGGTGCGCCGGATGGCTACCGGTGGCGGCAGATGCCGAGGGCGAGCAGGTCGGCCAGGCCGAAGCCGGGCCCGGCGGCGGGCAGGCGCGGCGCCCAGTCCGGTTCCAGGCTCAGGTAGCTGGCCGCGTCGGCGCGCAGCAGCCCGAGCAGGACCTCGGCGACGATGCGGCCGCCGACCGGGCCGAGCCGGTCGCCGCCGCCGCGGTGCTCGGCCTCCTTGAGGATGTAGAACCACAGCGGGGTGCCGGCCGGCCAGTCCTGCTCGATCTCGTCGGCGGCCAGCGGCTGCTCGCCGAGCAGCCGGGCGACCTGCTCGCCGCCGGGCAGTCCCGTGGTGCCGCCGCGCAGCAGGTCGCGTACGGCCAGCGAGCGGTACGCGGCGGTGTCGACGGCGCCGGTCACCTGCTCGGGCAGCCCGATGAGGCTCGCGGCGAGCCGGCCGTCGATGCGCTTGGCGCGCTGCGCGGCCCGGCGGCCGGGCACGTCGAAGACCTGCGTCAGGTCCAGCCGCCGCGCGGGCGGCACCGGTCCGAAGCCGACCAGGTCGGGGAAGAGCGGCACCGCCGGGCCGCCGTCGACGAGCCGGTAGGTGTGCCGGATCTGGCCGTGGCCGTAGCGGAAGGCCGCGTCGGCGAACTCGAGCGGGATGTACGCCTGCCCCGGCTGCGGCGCGAACCACCGGCCGCCCTCGGCGAGGACCTGCCCGGCCAGGTCCGGTCCGACCAGGCGGGGCAGGAAGTCGTGCACGATGATCCACTGGTGGTGCCAGGTGAGGGTGATCCGCGCCTTGTCGTAGACGTCGGCCTCGGGCACCCCGTCCGCGCGCAGCAGGTCGACGATGCGGTTGTGCGCGTGCAGCAGCGCGACGTGCAGGCTCAGCGCGAACAGGTGCGAGTCGTTGCGCGGGTCGCCGATCAGGGCAACCCCCTGCCGGTTGCGCGGCACGTCGAAGCCGTCCTCGCTGAGCAGGAACTTCGCCGGGTCGTGCAGGTCGAACAGGTACGGCGAGCCGATCGGGCCGTCGGAGTAGATCATTTCGAGGTTGAGCTTCGGGGCGCGGGCGTTGCGCAGCGCCTCGGGGTCGACTCCCCCGCCGATCGGCGACCGGTCGGCGGTGATGTCGTGCGCGATCAGCTGACCGAAGAACGGCCAGCCCGCGGCCTCGGTGGCGTCGTCGCCGCCGGGAGCGGCCAGGTCCAGGAACGCGGCCGCGTCGCAGACCCCGCCGCTCTGCCCGGCGCGGGTCAGCAGCTGCGGATCGGTCCCGAGCGGGGCCAGGTCCGGGAACATGCGCCCGTAGCGGGCCGCCCCGGTGGGGCGGTCGACCGCGCGGACCGCGCTGAGACAGTGGTCGCGAGCGGCCAGGCGGGTGCCGTGGGTGTACGCCGGAGCGCTGCTCACCTGCCGAGCGTATGCCCCGTCGGCGGCCGGTCCCGGCACGTTGCGCGGATGGCCCGGCGTCCCTGCGCCGTCGCGCGCCTCGCCCCGCGCCGGACGCCCGGGCCGGGGGACCTCCTCGATCGCCTCGACCGCGCCGAGCAGGCTGCGCAGGCCGACCTCCTCGCTCTGGGCGTACGCCGGGTCGAGCAGCCACTCCTCCATGGGTTTCTCGGCGGCCTGCTCGGGATTGCTGTTCTCGGCGATCCTCAGCTCCGCCTTGACGTCGTGCTCCAGCTGGTGCAGGAAGGCGCTGTCGCCGGTCGGGGTGCTCATTCGTTGCTCCATCTCGGGTGGGTCGGTGTCTGCGGCGGCCGGCACGGGCGGTCACCGGCCGGGCGTATCGCGGCCCGGCCAGGCGCGGTAGCGGATCTCGCCGAGGGTCGCGCCGTCGCCCGGCAGCAGCGTCCGCTCGCCCAGCTCGGCGCCGAAGTACCTGGCCTGCGGGTCGGTGACCACGGTGCGCGGATCGCCGCGCTCGGCCAGCGCGTCGCGGAAGAACTCGTCCATCCGCACCTGCTCGGGTCCGGCGACCTCGACCGTCGCGTGCAGCGGTGCGCCCACCGCGACCCGGGCGACCGCCTGCGCCACCTCGTCGCTCGCCATGGGCTGGAAGAGCACGGGCGCGAACCGGACGTGATCGCCGTCGGTGGCCGCGTCGGCCATGCTGCGGACGAACTCGAAGAACTGCGTCGCGTGCACGATCGAGTACGGCACCGGCGAGTTCTCGATCAGCTTCTCCTGCGCGCTCTTGGCCCGGAAGTAGCCGCTCTGCTGCAGCCGCTCGGTGCCCACCACCGACAGCGCGACGTGGTGGCCGACGCCCGCCGCCGACTCCGCCGCGAGCAGGTTGCGGGTGGAGGTGTCGAAGAACTCCATCACCGCGGCGTCCTCGAACGAGGGCGAGTTCGACACGTCGACCACCACGTCCGCGCCGGCCAGGGCGTCGGCGAGTCCCTCCCCGGTGAGGGTGTTCACACCGGTGTTCGGCGCCGCGGCCACCGCGTCGTGGCCGTGTTCGCCGAGCTTGGAGACGAGTTTCGACCCGATCAGACCGGTGCCGCCGATCACCACGATCTTCATGTCAGACCTCCTGTGCCGCGGGACGGGCGTCGCCGCCCCGATACCAGCTAAGACAGGCCGCCTCCGCGGTCTGTGACATCCAGGCGAACTTCCTCGGCTCGCCGGTCGGCGGCCCGGCCGGGCTCAGGCGGGCTGCGCGGCGGCGATCCGGGCGAGCTTGGCGGGGTTCATGACCCACATCACCTGGTCGATACCCTGGCCGGTGGCGCTGACGGTGACCAGCACGAACGGCTCGCCCTCGCGGCTGGCCAGGACGGACGCCCGGCCGTTGGCCTCGATCCAGGAGAGCTCGGCGCCGGTCCAGAAGGTCGGCGCGAACGCCGCCACGAACTTCGCGACCGTCGTGCGGCCCTGGACGGGGAACCTGGCGGCGCGCACCGCTCCCCCGCCGTCGGAGTAGCTGACCACGTCGGACGCGAGCACCTGCTCCAGCGCGTCGAAGTCGCCCGCCTGGGCCGCCGCCAGGAACGCGGTCAGCAGGCGGCGCTGCTCGTCCGGGCGCACGGAGTCGCGCCGCTGCTCGGCGACGCGTTTGCGGGCCCGGCTCACCATCTGGCGGACGTTGTCCTCCTTCGCCTGCACGATGTCCGCTATCTGCCCGTACGGGTAGTCGAATGCCTCTCTGAGCACGTACGCGGCGCGTTCGGTCGGGGAGAGCCGCTCCAGCAGCACCATGATCGCGAACTCGAGCGCCTCGCCCCGCTCGGCTCCCAGCGCCGGGTCGGCGCTGGTGTCGACGGGTTCCGGCAGCCACGGGCCGATGTACGTCTCGCGGCGCGCACGGGCCGACGTCGCCTCGTTGAGCGCCAGCCGCGCCGTCGTGGTGGCGAGGAATGCGGCCGGGTCGCGCACCGTGTCCCGGTCGTAGGCCTGCCAGCGCAGCCACGTCTCCTGCACGACGTCCTCGGCCTCCGCCGCGCTGCCGAGCATGCGGTACGCGATGCCGAACAGCCGCGGGCGCAGGCTCGCGAACGCCGAGGCGGCCTCCTCGAGAGCGGCCGCCGACGGTGGTTCCGCAGCCGGCACAGCCCCCATGCTAGTGATCGGCAGGAGGCCGCCGTCGCCGTTCGGCGCCACGGTTCGGACTCGGACAGTACGCATCCGGGATGCGTACGATGGTGCGCATGAAGATGTCGGGCGGCGTGGAGTGGGCGCTGCACTGCTGCGTCGCCCTGACGGCCGCCAGCGAGCCGGTGCCGGCCGTCCGCCTGGCCGAGCTGCACGACGTGTCGCCCAGCTACCTCGCCAAGCAGCTGCAGGAGCTGTCCCGCGCCGGGCTGGTCCGCTCCGTGCAGGGCAAGGCCGGCGGCTACCTGCTCACCCGCCCCGCCGACCAGATCACCGTGCTCGACGTCGTCGAGGCGATCGACGGGCCCGGCGGGGCGTTCGTCTGCACCGAGGTGCGCCAGCGCGGCCCCCTCGCGGCCCCGCCGGAGACCTGCACCGCGCCCTGCGGCATCGCCCGCGTCATGTACGACGCCGACCACGCCTGGCGGCAGTCGCTGCGGCAGGTGACCATCGCCGACCTCGTCCGCGACACCGGCCGCACCCTCGGGCCGCAGGCGCTGTCCGGCGTGGGGGCCTGGCTGGCACTGCGGGACTGACCGCCGCGGCGGCACCCCGCCGGCCTGAGCCCGATCCCGGTCCACGGCCCGTGCCGGGCGGGACGAGGACCGGGCTCAGCGCCGGACGGGCACGCTCAGCGCTGGATCGACTTGGTCTCCAGGAACTCCTCCAGGCCGAGCCGGCCGAACTCGCGGCCGTTGCCCGACTGCCGGTATCCGCCGAACGGCGCCAGCGGGTTCCACGCGCCGCCGTTGACGTCGACCTGACCGGCCCGCAGCCGCCGCGCGACGGCCGTGGCCCGCGCGGGCTCCCCGAAGACCCCGCTGGTCAGGCCATACATCGTGCTGTTGGCGATGGCGACCGCCTCGTCCTCGTCGGCGTACGGGATGATCGTCAGCACCGGGCCGAAGATCTCCTCCTGGGCGATGGCCGAGTCCGGGTCGACCCCGGCGAAGATGGTCGGCCGCACGTACGCGCCACCCTCCAGGCCGCTCGGGTGGCCCGGCCCGCCGAAGACGAGCTGCGCGCCGTCGGCGATGCCGCGCCGGATGTAGCCGTCCACCCGGTCCCGGTGCGCCTGCGACGCCATCGGGCCGATCCGGGTCGCCTCGTCCGCCGGATCGCCCACGGTGTACTGCTCGGCGGCGGCCACGGCCAGTGCCACGACTTCGTCGTGGCGCGACGCGGGCACCAGCATCCGCGGCCACGCGCCGCAGACCTGGCCGCCGTTGGTGAAGACCATCATCAGGCCCTTCTCCACCGCCTTGGGCAGGTCGGCGCCGTCGAGGACCACGTTGGCGCCCTTGCCGCCGAGCTCCAGCGCGACCCGCTTGACCGTCTCGGCGGCGACCGCCCCGATGCGCCGCCCGGCCCGGGTGGAGCCGGTGAAGGAGATCATGTCGATGCCGGGGTGGGCGGAGATCGCCTCGCCGACGACCTCGCCCGTGCCGTGGACGACGTTGAAGACGCCGGCGGGCAGACCCGCCTCCGCGGTGACCTCGGCCAGGATGCGGGCGGTCAGCGGCGCCTGCTCGGACGGTTTGAACACCATCGTGTTGCCCGCGACCAGCGCGGGCGCGAGCTTCGACACGATCTGCTGCAGCGGGAAGTTCCACGGCGTGATCGCCCCGACGACGCCGATCGGCTCGCGCACGATCAGCGAGTTGCCGAGCTGCTCCTGCCAGGCGTACCCGGCGGCCAGGTCGGCGAACGACAGTGCCACCGCCACCGGGAAGCCGATCTGCGCGGTCCGCGACAGGGTGATCGGCGCGCCCATCTCGGCGGTGATCACCGCGGCGATCTCCTCGCCGCGGGCCTGCAGCCCGGCCGCGATCCGCCGCACGACGGCGGCGCGGTCGGCCGGTGCGATGGCCGACCAGCCGGGCAGCGCCGCCCGCGCAGCGGCCACCGCCTGGTCGACGTCGGCCGCGGTGCCGGCGGGCACCTCGCCGACGGTCTGCCCGTTCGCGGGGTTGACGACGGGGATGGTGGCGGTCGAGGTGGAGGGGACGGTCGCTCCCCCGATCCAGTGGCCGGGGGTGTGGTTCTGTTCGATCATGTCTTCGAGTGTCGAGCGGCCCGATGGCCCTGACCAGGGACAGTCGATCCCTGGTTAGGGCCGGGGTGAGTGACCCCGGCGGCAGCGGGAACACGGCCGATCGTGGTGCGGTTGGGCTGAATGCCGGTGGTGACCATGGCCTGGCGGAAGGGAGGCGCGACATGGACCGCGCTCGGCTCGCCGCGTTCCTGCGCACCCGCCGCCAGGCGCGGCAACCCGAGGACGTCGGCCTGCCCCGCGGCGCACGGCGCCGGCGGACCGCGGGCCTGCGCCGCGAGGAGGTCGCCGCGCTGAGCGGCATGTCGACCGACTACTACAGCCGGATCGAGCAGCAGCGCGGCCCGCAGCCGTCCGCGCAGCTGCTCCACGCGATCGCCCGCGGCCTGCGGCTGACCCCGGACGAGCAAGACCACCTGCTGCGCCTGGGCGGTCATCCGCTGCCGCGCCGGGAGACCGACGCCGCCGACGAGGTCAACGCCGGGATGATGCGTGTCTTCGACGGACTCGGCGACGCCGCCGCCCAGGTGGTGAACCGGCTCGGCGAGACCCTGCGGCAGACGCCGCTCGCGGTCGCGCTGCTGGGCGACGAGACCGCGTACACCGGCCTGGACCGCAGCCTGCACCACCGCTGGTTCACCTCACCCGACGTGCGGCGGCGCCATCCCGCCGCCGACCACCCCGCGCACAGCCGGCTCCTCGTCGCCGACCTGCACCGGGTGTACACCGAGGACGGTCCCGGCTCGCGCTCCCACGTGATCGTGGACGCGCTGCTGGCGGGCAGCCCCGAGTTCGCCCAGCTGTGGCACGCCCATCCGGTGGCGGCGACCTACTGCGCGCCCAAGCGCATCCAGCATCCGGTGGTCGGCCTGCTCGAACTGCACTGCCAGGTGCTGATCGACCCGGACCGGTCCCAGGCGCTCCAGGTCTACACCGCCGCCCCGGGCTCCCCCGGCAGCAGCGGGCTACGCCGGCTCGCCGAGCTCGTCGGCGCCGGGGCCTGACACCGGCGCAGGCGACCGACGGCATCGCGCGGCGCGCGGAAGTGCGGCGCGAAGTCGCCGATGGACTCCAGCGAGCACACCCGGCCCTGCACGCGACGCGGCCGCGGCCAGCCGGATGGCGGGCCCAACCGGGCCGGGCGGATGGCGGGCCCGGCCGGGCCGGGCGGATGGCGTCAGACCAGTTCCAGGCCGCCGTCCACGGCGAGGATCTGGCCGGTGAGCCAGGTGGCGCCGGGGTCGGCCAGGCGCAGCACCCAGGTGGCGATCTCGTCGGGATGCCCGCGGCGGCCCAGCGGGATGCTCGCCGCCTCCTGCTCCTTGACCCGGGCGAGCTGCTCGCCCGACAGGCCCGCCGAGACCAGCGCCTCGCTTTCGGTGGGTCCGGGTGCGACGGCGTTGACGCGGACGCCCTCGCCGGCCAGCTCCAGCGCCCAGCTGCGGGTGAGCTGCTCGACGGCGGCCTTCGACGCGGCGTAGTGGGCGGCGCCCGGCAGCGGGCGGCGGCCGTACGTGCTGGAGATGTTGACGATCGAGCCGCCGGTGGCGCGCAGCAGCGGCAGGCAGGCGCGGGCCAGCAGGCTGGGCGCGGTGACGTTGAGGTCGAACAGCTCGGTGATCTGCCCGGCGGTGACCTGCGCCAGCGGGATCAGCGCCGCCGCACCCGCGTTGTTGACCAGCACGTCGAGGCGGCCCCAGTGCTGCTCCGCCGCGGCGGCGACGGCGTCGGGCGCGTGCGGGGCGCGTACGTCGAGGGCGAGCGGGACGATGCCGCCGTGCCGCCGCGCGGTCTCTTCGAGCGCGTCCAGCCGCCGCCCCACGGCCAGGACGTGGGCTCCGTGCCGGGCGAACGCCAGCGCGGTGGCGCGGCCGATGCCCGAGCCGGCTCCGGTGACGACGACGGCACACTCACTGAACGACGGGTCCGTGGAGGTGACTGTCACGGCTTCCCCTTCCTGCGGACAGGCGACCTGCCCGTACGCGGCCTGCGCGAGAGCCGGCCGCGTACGGGCAAGGGCACGGTTCAGGCGGTGGCGGTCTTCCGGGCGGCGAGGTAGTCGGCCAGGCTCACCGTGCCCAGGCGCGCCTCGCCCAGCGGGACGAGCGACGTCTCCTGCATGATCGCGCCGAAGTAGGGCGCCTGCGGATCGGTGACGACCGTGCGGCTGTCGTTCTCGGCGGTGAGGAACCGCCGCACCAGCTCGTCCTGGCCGAACCGCTCGGGGCCGGCGATGTCGATGGTGGCGTTGGCCGGCTGCTCGGCGACGACCCGGGCGAGCGCCGCGGCGACGTCGTCGGCCGCGATCGGCTGCATCAGCGCGGGCGGCACGTGCACCGCGCCGCCCTCGGTGGCCGCGTCGGCGATGGCGCCGGCGAACTCCAGGAACTGGGTGGCACGCACGATGGTGTACGGGATGGGACCCGCCTTGACCAGCTTCTCCTGGGCCACCTTGGCGCGCATGTAGCCGCCGTCGGGGATGCGGTCGCAGCCGACGATGCTCAGCACGATGTGGTGGCGTACACCCGCGGCGGCCTCGGCGGCGAGCAGGTTGCGGCCGGAGGTCTCGAAGAACTTCAGCACGGCCTCGGTCTCGAAGGACGGCGAGTTGGCCACATCGACGACGATGTCGGCGCCTTCGAGCGCTTCGGCGAGGCCGGCGCCGGTGATGGTGTCGACGCCGGTGCTCGGCGCGGCCGCCAGGACGTCGTGGCCGGCGGCCTGCAGCAGGGCGCCCAGCTTCGTCCCGATCAGGCCGGTGCCTCCGATGATGACGATCTTCATGGTCGATCCCCTCAAACTCGGACTAGCAATATCCGAGATACTACTCGGATGTTTTATATCCGGGTCAAGTTTCCGGCCTGCTCGGGTGGCGCTCGCCACTCGGCGCGCCCGCCCGGTGCACCTGCACCGGCGCCGGGACCGCGGTCGGGATCGGGATCGGCGGCAGCGGCGCGGGCCGATCGGGTAGGACGTCGTGGACCGGCCGCACGCGGGTCACACCGGCGCCGCGGACTCCGGGGCCGGCAGCACCGAGTGCAGGTGGCGGCGGGAGCTGACGCCGAGCTTGGTGAACACGTTGCCCAGGTGCCACTCGACCGTACGCGGGCTGATGAACAGCTGGGCGGCGATCTCCGGATTGGTGTGCCCGTCCCTGGCCAGCCTGGCGATCTGGGCCTCCTGGCTGGTCAGCTTGGTCAGGGCGCCCACGTCGCGCTTGCGGACGGTCTCCCCCGTCGCCGTCAGCTCCCGCCGGGCACGCTCGGCGAAGCCGTCGGCTCCGGCGCGGGTGAACGCCTCGTACGCCGCGCGCAGCTGCACCCGGCTCTCCTGGCGGCGGTTCTGCCGGCGCAGCCACTCGCCGTAGACCAGGCGCGCGCGGGCCAGGTCGACGGTGATCCGGCAGCGTTCGAGGTGCTGGATGGCCTCCTGGTAGAGGTCGTCGGCGGCCGGGCCGGCGGCCAGCAGCGCCCGGCAGCGGGCCTCGACTCCCGCACCCCACGCGGTTTCGCTGGCCCGGGTGCGCACCACGAGCCGGTCCAGCGCGCCCTGCCCGGCCGCCCGGTCGCCGAGGCGGGCGGCGGCCTCGACCAGCTCGGCCAGCGCCAGGCCGAACAGGCCCATGTCCTCGTACGCGCAGGCGCGCTCGGCCGCGGTCAGCGCGGTCTCGTAGCGGCCCAGCCCGTTGTACAGCAGCGCGGTCGCGTACTCGGTCAGCGCGAACGCACGTCCCTCACCCTGCTCGATCGCGTCCCGCAGGCTGGTCGCGATCATGTCCAGCGCCTCGGCCTCCTGCGCCCGCCAGGCGCGCAGCAGCAGCGCGGTGTACATCAGCGGCGCCCGGCTGGTCGCCTCCCAGATGGCGGTCGCCTCGTCGATCAGCACCGCCGCGGTGCCGAAGTCTCCCGCGTGCACGCTGAAGCACGCCTGGTAGCTCAGCGCCCTCGGCAGGACCGACAGCCGCCCCGTCCGGCGGGCGATGCTGACGGCGCTGGTCGCCAGCTCGTGCCAGGCTTCGTCGTCCCACAGCTCCGGCGCCAGCGGCTCGGGCGTCACCGGGCACTCCAGCCACAGCCAGGCCGCGGCCTCGTCCGCCCCGCCGGCCCGCTGCCTGCGGCGTACGGTGCCCAGCGCGTCGCGCAGCCGCCCGGCGCTGGCGGCGTAGCCGTCGATGATCCGGGCGGTGACGCCGTCCAGCAGGACGTCGACCACCCGGGGCGGGTCGGGGGCGGCGGGCCCGGCGCGGACGGCGTGCGCGACCTCGTGCTGCGCCGGTGCCAGCCGCCCGGCGAAGATCGCCGCACCGCTGGCCTCCAGCAGGGTGTCGCGGGCCAGCCCGGCGTCCAGCGGCGCCAGCCGGGCCGCGACGTCGAGCAGCCGCCGGGCCGTGTCGCCGTTGCGCACCTGCGACCACACCAGCCAGGCGCGCAGCCGCTCCAGCCGGGCCCGCTGCAGGTCGTCCAGCGGCCCCGCCTCGGCGACCGCGAGCAGGTTGTGGGTGTGCTCCACGGCGCCGACGTCCAGCTCGGCCTGGGCGGCGGCCAGCGCGCGGGCGACCCGGCGGGCGGGATCGGGCGTCAGCTCGGTCGCCCAGCGCAGGAAGGCGGCGGCCGCGGCGGCTCCCGCCCTGCTGCGCGCGCGGGCGGCGGAGTCTTCGAGGTCGGCGGCGATCTGCTCGTCCGGCTGCGTGGCGGCGCGGGCGCGGTGCCAGGCACGGCGGTCCGGGTCGCGCTCGGGGTCGGTGGCCTCGGCGAGGGCCCGGTGCGCGGCCCGCCGGTCCGTGGACGGCGCGACCTCGTACGCCGCCGAGCGCATCAGCGGGTGGCCGAACCGCACCCGGCCGCCGAGCTCGATCAGCCCGGCGGCCTCGGCGGGGGCCGCGGCATCGTCCGGGATGCGCAGGGCGCGGGCGGCGCGCCAGAGCAGGCCCGGGTCGCCGGTGGGCTCGGCGGCGGCGGTGAGCATCAGCAGCCGGGTGTCCGGCGGCAGCGACCGCACCTGCTGCTGGAAGGTGCTTTCGAGCTGACCGGCCGCGGCATGGCCCGCCGGGAGCCAGAAGCCGCCCGCCGGTTCGGCCGGGGCGAGCATGCGCGGCAGCTGCAGCAGGGCGAGCGGGTTGCCGCGCGCCTCGGCGACGATCCGGTCGCGCACCTGCGGGTCGAGCGGGGTGCGGAGCACCGAGGCGAGCAGGGTCCGCGCGTCGGCGTCGCCGAGGCCGCCCAGGACGAGTTCGGGCAGGCCGGGCAGCACGGGCGGGCGGGCCGGCTCGCGTACGGCGACGATGAGCGCGACCCGCTCGGCCTGCAGCCGCCGGGCGACGAACGCCAGCACCTGCCCGGAGGCGTGGTCGATCCATTGCGCGTCGTCGACGAGGCAGGCCAGCGGCTGCTCCTCCGCGTTGGCGGCGAGCAGGCTGAGCACGGCGAGCCCGACCAGGAACCGCTCCGGCGCCGGGCCGGACCGCAGGCCGAACGCGACGGACAGCGCGTCGCGCTGCGGCTCGGGCAGTTGCGGCAGCCGGTCGAGCAGCGGCACGCACTGCTGGTGCAGGCTGGCGTAGGGCAGCTCCATCTCGGACTCGACGCCGGACACCGCGGCGACCCGGAACCCCGAAGCGCGGGCGGCGGCGTGGTCCAGCAGCGCGGTCTTGCCGATGCCCGCCTCGCCCCGCAGGACCAGGACGGCGCTGGTGCCCGCGCGCGCCTCGGCCAGCGCGCGTTCCAGCCGGGCCGACTCCCTGCGTCGGCCCGTCAGCTCCACCTGCGTATCTGTCGGGGACGCGCTCATGCGCGGTCTCTTTCGTACCGTCAGTGTGCAAACCGGTGATAACGGTCATCCTACCCAGCATCGTCGCGCCCGCAGGGCGCGCTCGCCACGCGCCCGACATGCAGCTTTGCCACATCAGCAGCCCCGAATCCCGGAATGTCCGTTTCCAGCGGCGGTCGCCGTGATCCCCGGGGCCGAGGCCGGTACGCAACCCCCGGGAGTTCCCCGGGGCGAGCAGCGCCCGTCTCCGCGACCGTGGACGGGTCGGCGGGAGTACCGCGCCGGCGGACCAGACCAGCCTGCGTTACCGGAGGGCACGAGACGGTGAGCGTTCCAGAGATCAAGATCGCCTGCGGGTCGCACGACGCCGGGATCCACGGGGATGTGGATGCCGTGTTCCGTCGTCCCACCGCCGGGCGTGCCGACGACCTGCGCACACCGCCGGCGCAGTGGCACCACCCGGACGCGCAGGCGCCTCGCCGGCACACCCTGCACGACCCGCTGACCGGGCTGCCGAACCGGGTCCTGCTCAGGCACGCGCTGCGCGCCGCCCTGTCCCCGGGCGCCGAACAGGGCCCGGTGGCGCTGCTCCACGTGGGCGTCGACGGGTTCGCCGACGTCAACCACGCCCTCGGGTACGGCGTCGGCGACCAGCTGCTCCGGGAGATCGCGCGGCGGCTGTCGGCACGGCTCGGCGACGGCTGCCTGCTCGCCCGCACCGGCGGCGACGAGTTCTCCATCCTGGTGACCGGGTCCGGCCGCGTCGCGGACATCACGAACACCGCCGAGGCGATCCTCGACGCCATCCGGCAACCCTTCACGACCAGTGGCGGGCGGCTGCACGTGACCGCCGGCGTCGGCATCGCCACCAGCGCCGGGCCGGGCGGCTCCGCAGGCTGCCTGATGAGCGCGGCGGAGTCCGCGCTGGCGCAGGCGAAGGCCGAAGGCCGCGACCGCGTCCGCCTGTTCGACCCCGACCTGCACGCCCGCCGGCTCGCCCGGCACGAGATCGCCCGGGCGCTGCCGCGGGCACTGGAGCGCGGCGAGATGTTCGTCGAGTACCAGCCGATGGTGCGGGCCGGCGACGGCGAGCTGTACGGCGTCGAGGCGCTGGCCCGGTGGCGGCATCCGGAGCGGGGCCTGCTCGGGCCGGCCCAGTTCATCCCCGTGGCCGAGGACAGCGGGATGATCGACAAGGTCGGGCGGTTCGTGCTGCGCACCGCGTGCGCGCAGGCCGGGGTGTGGCACGCCCGCCATCCGGGCCACCGGCTCGTCATGAGCGTCAACCTCGCGCCCGCGCAGGCCGCCGACCCGGCGCTCGCCGTCCACGTGGCGGGCCTGCTGGCCCAGCACGGCCTCGACCCGGCCACCCTGCAGCTGGAGATCACCGAAAGCAGCCTGATGCCGACCGCCGGGCGGGCCGTGGAGACGCTGCGCGCGCTGTCGCGGCTCGGCGTGCGCATCGCGATCGACGACTTCGGCACCGGCTACGCCAACCTGACGAACCTGCGGACGCTGCCGGTGCACCAGCTGAAGCTGCCGCGGCAGCTGGTCACCGCCGGCGGGCACGGCGAGCAGGTGGACCGGGTGCTGATCGAGACGGTGGTCCGGCTCGCCCGCGGCCTCGGCCTGGGCGTGATCGCCGAGGGGGTGGAGACGTGGGCGCAGGCCGACGTCCTGCGCGAGCTCGGCTGCGACGTCATCCAGGGATACGTGTACGGCAGGCCGCAGTCACCGGAGGCCATCGACGCCCACCTGAACACCCGCCGCCGGGCGCGCTCACCCGGCGCCGGACCGGGCCGTCAGGCCCGATTCGCCGAAACCGCCGCGGGCTCCGTACCGCATCCGTAAACTCGGATACGGGATATCCGTAAAAGGGGGGATAACCCATGAGGATCACGATCACCGGCGCCAACGGCCGCATCGGCGCACACCTGACCCGGCTGCTGCTGGCCCGCGGCCACCACGTCGTGGCGGCCTCGCCCGGCACGGGCGTCGACACCGTCACCGGAGACGGCCTCAGCACAGCGGTGGCCAGGGCGGACGTCGTCGTCGACGTCACCGACGCGCCTTCGTTCGCCGACGCCGCGGTCATGGACTTCTTCCAGACCTCCGGCCGCAACCTGCTCGCCGCCGAGCTCGCGGCGCAGGTACGCCACCATGTGGCGCTGTCGGTCGTCGGCGCCGACCGGCTGCCCGGCAGCGCCTACATGCGGGCCAAGGCCGCCCAGGAGCAGCTGGTCGGGCACGGGCTGGTGCCGTACACCGTCGTGCGCTCCACCCAGTCCTTCGAGTGCCTGGACACCATCGGCCACGCCGGCCGCGACGGCCGCGCCATCCGCCTGTCACCGGTGCTCATGCAGCCGATCGCCGCCGCGGACGTCGCCACGATCCTCGCGGACGTCGCCGAGGCCGACGCCTGCGACGGCCGGGTCGACATCGCCGGACCCGAGCGGCTGCGCCAGGACGAGGTCGTCCGCAGGCTGCTCGCCGCCCGGCACGACACCCGCACCGTGCTGACCGACCCGGCCGTCTACTACTTCGGCGCGGCCGCCGACGACACCACGCTGGTGCCCGCCCGGCCCTGGCGCCTCGGCGGCACCCGCTTCTCCGACTGGCTGAGCGCACAGGCCGTGGCCGCGTGCGCCGCGCGAACTCGTTAGGAAGGCGACACCCATGGCATCGACGTCGTACCCGCCCGGCCGGACCGGCTTGCTGCTGATCGACACCGTGAACGAGGTGTTCGACCCGGCCGGCAAGGGCTACCCGCTGTTCGCCGAGGAGTTCACCCGGATCGGCACCTTCGCCAACCTCACCCGGCTGCTGGCCGGCGCCCGCGAACACGGCGTCAGCGTGCTGTTCTCCGGCATGTCCTACACCGAGCACGAGTACGCCTCCTGGGGCCGGCTGACCGGCATCCACCGGCAGATGTTCGACAACCGGCTGTTCCAGGCCGGCACCTGGGCGGTGGAGTACCACCCCGAGCTGGCCCCGGCGCCCGGTGAGGTCAGCCTCGCCGCGCACAAGAACATCGACGTCTTCGCCAGCACCGACCTCGACGCCCAGCTGCGCCACCACGGCGTCGACCACCTCGCCGTCGCCGGCATGATCGGCACGATGTGCGTGGAGTCGACCGCCCGCACCGCGATGGAGCGCGGCTACCACGTGACCACGCTGACCGACGCCACGGCCGCGACCGGCGGCGCCGCCGGGTACGACGCCATGGTGGCGCGCTATGAACTGTTCTCCCACGCCACGCACACCGTCGACGAGTACCTCGCGGCGGTCGCCGCGTCCCGGTAGCAGCGCACCGCGACACCGTTCCACATAGGCGACCGGGTATGGACGGCAGCCGATCAAGGCCGTACCTTCGTGGCGGAAGATCGTGCGGCGGCGATCGGTGATCAGCCCTGCCCTTCGCCAAGGAGCGCACGATGTCGCGAAAGACCGGCAAGCCGTCGTCCACCCGCCCCGCCGTCACGCCCGCGGGCAGCCGGTCCACCGCACAGGTGCTGCGGATCGTGGCCGGGCTCGTGGTGGCCGTGCTGGTCGGGGTGCTCATCGGGATGCAGACCGCGGGACCCGGCGCCACCGACGACGCGGTGGCACAGCTGCGCCGGCAGGAGGCCGAGCGCGACAAGACCCAGATCAGCGAGCTGACCACCCGCGCCCGCGCCACAGCCGGCGTGATCGCGCCGATCGTCGAGGGGCTCGGCGACACCGGCAAGGTCAGCGCGGAGCAGCTCGCGCAGTGGAAGCAGGCGCTGAGCCCCGAGCTCGCCTGGTACGCCACCACCGTGTCCGGCATGACCGCGACCAACGTGGCCCGCGGCGCCCTGCGCAACGCGGTCGAGCAGCTCGCCGCCGCCCTGGACACCTGCGCGGCGGCGCAGGCGCTGCCCGCGCCGGCGCGGCAGCCGGTGCTGGCGGCGGTGACCCGCCAGCGCGAGCTGGCCGTCGCCGCCTGGTCGGTGGCGGCGACCCAGCTCGACCAGATCAACGTCGACGCGGGCAACGGCCACCAGCACGTCTACCTGGACGTCAAGGGGATCGGCGGCCTGATGTCCGGCGACACCCTCCCCGAGGGGACCGGCCACTGACGCCCACCCCGATCGTGGGAGGACGACGGCGGCGGGCCGGCAACCGTCAGCGGGCGAAGGCCTCGTCGAGGAAGCGCAGGCGGGCGGCGTCCTGGACAGCCTCAGCCGCCCTCGTGACCGTTGAACGGGTAGACTTCGATCCGTTTCGGACCGGCGTAGCGGTGGTAGGCGGCGTACACCGTCGAGGCGGGCAGCTCGCGTCCATGTGGGCGACGCTGAACAGCGCGGCGAACAGCACGCCGTCGCCGTAGGACAGCGTCCGGAAGACCCGCTCCTCGTGGTCGCGGTGCACGGCCAGGTAGGCGGCGACCTCCCGGTACGGCCCGGCGGTGGCCGGCTCGGCGCCGCGCCGGGCTTGACCGGGTGCCCGCCCAACCCGGCGAAGGTGACGTCGTGCACCTCGATCGCGCGTGCCCAGGCCGGCGCGAACCGCGCGTCCAGCGGGTGCGCGCGGGTCTGCGCCAGCGTCCGCGCCCAGAAGGCGTCGAAGTCCGCCGGGGCCTGCTGCGAGCTGCGGTACTCCGCCGGACGCGGTTCGGTGATCGGCACGGTTATCCCTTGAGCCCGGTGTGCGCGAGGCCCTCGATGAACTGCCGCTGCGCGATGACGAACACGACCAGCACCGGCAGCGCCGTCAGCGACGCCGCGGACAGCTGGATGTCCCACATCGGGCCGCCGTACGCGTCGACGAACTGGGTCAGCGCCTGCGGCAGCGTGAACATGTCCGAGCTGGACAGGAACACGATCGGTTCCAGGTACAGGTTCCAGCTGTGCAGGAACGTGAAGATCGCGACCGCGCCCAGCGCCGGCCGGGCCAGCGGCAGCGCGATCAGCCGGAAGATCGCGAACCGGCCGAGCCCGTCCACCCGGGCCGCCTCCTCCAACTCCCCCGGCAGGGCCAGGAAGAACTGCCGCATGATGAAGGTGGCCAGCACGCTGGGTGCGCCCAGGATCGGCACCAGGATCAGCGGCCAGTGCGTGTCGACCATGCCCCAGGCGTCGAACATCTTGAACAGCGGCACGATGGTGACCTCGCTCGGGATGAGCAGCCCGACCAGCACCACCACGAACCAGAAGTTCGCGCCCTTGAACCTGATCCGCGCGAACGCGTAGCCCGCCAGCGACGACACCGCGAGCGTGCCCACGGTGACCAGGACCGCGATGTACGCGCTGTTGAAGTACTGCTGCGCGAACGGCTGCAGCTCGAACGCCTTGCGGTACGCGTCGAAGCTGACGTCGGAGGGCCACAGCGTCGGCGGGAACGCGAAGATGTCGTGCACCGGCTTCACCGAGGACGTGATCATCCACCAGGTCGGGAACAGGAACGGCAGCGCCAGCAGGCACAGCACACCGTAGACGGCGGTCTTGGCCCTACGACTCATGGAACACCCACTTCCGGCGCATCCGCCACTGCACCAGGGTCAGCAGCAGCACGATCGCGAACAGCAGCACGGACAGGGTGGCCCCGTATCCGAAGTGGTGGAACTGGAAGGCCTGCTGGTAGAGGTAGTAGACGAGCACCGTGGTCGACGTCCCCGGCCCGCCCTGGGTGAGCACCGCGATCTGCGCGAACACCTGCAGCGAGCCGACCACCGTGATGATCGACGTGAGCAGGATGGTCGGGCTGATCATCGGCACGGTGATGCTGCGGAACTGCCGGGCGCGGGTCGCGCCGTCGACGGTGGCGGCCTCGTACAGGTTGCCCGGCACCCCTTGCAGCGCGGCCAGGAACAGCACCATGTTCAGGCCCACGTTCTTGACCACCTGCACCACGATCACCGAGATCATGGCGGTGGTCTCGCCGCGCAGCCAGTTCGGGCCGTCCACGCCGACGGTGTCGAGCAGGCCGTTGACGCCGCCGTTGTCCTGCAGCAGGAAGCCCCACACGATGGTCCAGGCGACCAGGCTCACCACCACCGGCGAGAAGAACACCGTCCGGAAGAACACCGTGCCGCGCAGCCGCTGGTTGAGCAGCACCGCCAGCAGCAGCGCCAGGCTCAGGTTCAGCACCACCAGCCCGGCCGAGAAGAACCCGGTCGCGACCAGCGCGTCGGCGAGCTTCGGGTCGTCGAGCAGCGCCTGGTAGTTCTCGCCGCCGACGAACGTGAACGTGTCGGCCAGCACGTTCCACTCGTGCAGGCTGTACCAGAACACCAGGCCCAGCGGCACGAACACGAACAGCATTGAGCCGATGAGCTGAGGGGCGATGAACAGGTAGCCGGCGAGGTTGTCGCGCCGGCTACCCGTCCAGAAGCGAGTGCTCACTTGGCCAGTAGGGGGTTGATGGCCGTGCACACGCCGCCCAGGACCGACTTCACGTCGGCGCCGGGCTGCCACAGCGGGTCGAGCGCGGCCCGCACCGCCTGCGCGATCTCGGCCTGGCCGCGGTGGCTGGGCTTGACCACGCCGCCGGCGATGCCGTCGATGACGACCTCCTGCAACTGTGCGGGCTTGAGCAGCGGGTTCGTCTTGGCGAGCGTCTCGGCGGTCAGCTGCGAGGTGCGCGGCGGCGGGAAGTACGCGGCGAGCTTGGCCGAGTTCTCCGGGTTGGTGAAGAAGGCCAGGAAGTCGGCGGCGACGTCGGCGTTCTTGCCCTTCTTCAGCGCGCCGAGCCCGGCCTGCCCGATCACGGCGTACTCGCCCTTCGGGCCCGACGGCAGCGGGACCAGGTCCCAGCCGAACTTGGCGTCCTTGAGCAGCGACGCCCGCGAGATCTGGGTGATGGTCATGGCGGACTCGCCGGCGAAGAAGTCGGCGGTGGTGCCGGGGCCGGGCAGCGCCTTGTCGGTGAAGATCGCCTTGTGCAGGAAGGTCATCGCGTCGACCATCGGCTGCTGGTCGAACCCGCAGGTCTTCCCGTCGGCGCTCCACGCCTGCGCACCCCAGCCGGTCCACACGGTGGACAGGTTGTCCCAGCCCTTGTAGTCGAAGTCGCGCACCACCAGACCGGCCTTGCCGCTCTCGGCCGACGCCGCCGCGGCGACCGCGACGGCCTTCTCCCAGGTCCACTGGTTCGCGGCGATCAGCTCGGCGGGCGTCTGCTGCCCGGCCGCCTTGACCATGTCGGTGTTGACGAACATGCCGAAGGGCGAGGTCGAGAACGGGTAGGCGTACAGCTTGCCGTCGGTCTTCCACAGCGACGTCGCCGACGGGCTCAGGTCGGCCGCGTTGTAGCCGTCGGCCTTGGCGAGGGTGTCGTCCAGCGGCAGCAGCGCGCCGGAGCTGACGAAGTCGGGGGCCGAGTTCTCCAGCACCCACGCCAGGTCCGGGGCGTTGCCGCCGGCGATCTGTGTGGTCAGCGTGGTGGTGTAGCCCTCGAACGGGATCGGGTCGAACTTGATCTCGGTGACGCGCGGGTTCTTCGCCTTGTACGCGTCGGCGATCTCGTTGAACAGCTTCAGGTGCGCCTCGTTGGAGGACCACACCGTCATCCGCAGCGACACCGGGCCGGTGCTCTGCTCCTCCTCGCCGCCGCAGGCCGCAAGGCCCAGGGCGAGCACGCCCGCGGCGGCGGTGGCGATCAGTCCGCGTATCTTCATCGTGAACTCCAACTCAAGGTGGCCGGTCAGTAGCCGGAGACGTCAGGCCAGCGCAGTTCCACGCCGTCCCGGATGAGCTGTGCCTGGAACCCGGACAGGTGCTCCGGGGTGTTGCGCACGCCGCGCGGCGTCTGGCCCTCGTTCAGGCAGTACGCCGCCAGCGCCCCCGCCACCTCGCCCACGTTCCACTCGACCGGGTGCAGCCGGTACGAGCCGTTGGTGATGTGCGTGGTGCCGATGTTCTTGCCCGCGGGCAGCAGGTTGTCCATCCGGCGCGGGATGAGCGCGCCGAGCGGGATCTCGAAGGGACACGAGCCGACGTCGATGTAGTTGTCGCCGCCGGTCGAGGGGTGCAGGTCGATGCGGTACATGCCGACCCCGACCGCGTCGGGGTACTCCACCGCGCCCTTGTCGCCGCGTACGGCCAGCGACAGGTCCTGCTCGACCACCGTGTACTCGGCCTTGATACGCCGTGACTCCCGGATGTAGGGGGCCATGGCCAGGCCGTCGGCGCCGCCGGTGACGTCGCCGCGCAGCCGCAGGCCGGGAAAGCCCGCCTCGGTCTGCAGCCAGTAGAGGACCGACAGCGACAGCTGCCGGGCGTTGGCCAGGTGCGTCTCGGCGTCCGGAACGTCGATGACCGGGCCCTCGAAGTAGTCGATCATCGGCCAGTTGACCAGGCAGATGTCGCTGTCGTAGGTGCCCGGCGCGAACAGCTTGCGGGCCGCGATGCGCCGGAACGTCCACAGGTTGCCGTCGCCCGGGTTGACCCGCTGGTCGGCGACGACCGCCAGCGGGTCGTCGTCGGGGTTCGGGGTGAAGCTCCGCTCGCTGATCGCCAGCGTGCGCGGGCTCGGCGAGCGGAACGACAGCAGCCGGTCGCCCCAGAAGTCCGGCTGGTACGCGCGCCAGAAGTCGTACTGCGCCGGCCGCTCGATCGTGTGGTCGCCGTCCACGTGGTCGACCGCGAAGCACACCGACACCGCCTGCATGTTCATCGGCTGCGCCGTGTCGGGCGCGCTGGGCTCGCCCGTCTCGTGCTGCGACTCGAAGCCGGTGACGTACTCGGTCCCGGTCAACGGCAGCAGCTCGCCGGTCTCGGTCGCGTCCAGCACGTACGCCGCCTCGATGGTGCGGCGCTCCCCCGAGTCGCGGTGCGCGACGGTGACCGCGGTGACCCGGTCGCCGTCGGTGTCGGCGGCCACCGGCCGGTACGGCTGCAGCACCGTCAGCCGTCCCGACGACCGGTACGGCGCGAGCATCGACTCGATCACCGCGACCGCGACGCGCGGCTCGTGGCACAGCCGGCTGACGTGCCCGCCGCCCGGGTTCAGCTCGCGCCAGGCCCGCGCCGCCGGGGTCAGCGGGTAGTGCGCCCGGTAGTAGTCGCGGATGCCGTCGCGCAGCGCCCGGTAGCTGCGGGTGACGCCGAACTGCTCCACCCAGCTGTGCTCGTCCGGGGGCACGGCCTGGCTGGTCAGCTGACCGCCGAGCCAGTCGTACTCCTCGGTGAGCACCACCCGGCGGCCCGCCCGCAGCGCGCCCAGCGCCGCGGCCACCCCGCCGAGGCCGCCCCCGACCACCAGAATCTCGGCCTGCATGTTCACTTACCTCTTTCGCTGAGCGTCTCGCCGGGCACGACCTCGCACGGCAGCAGGCGCTGCCGCTCGCCGGGCGTGCCCTCGATCAGGGCGGTCAGGACCTCGACGGCCTGCGCGCCCATCGCCTGGCGCGGAATGCGCAGGCTGGTGAACTCCACCGCGGTCGGCAGCGCGGCCCGGGTGGGCTCGCCCAGCGTCGCCACGGACAGCGCCACTCCCCGCGACCGGGCCAGCTCGAAGAGCGCGACGCCGTCGGCGTGCTCCTCGGCCACCACCGCCGTGATCCCGGCCGCGACGGCCGCGTCCAGCACCGCGGCGGTGTCCCGAGCCTGCTCGTAGTGGCCGCCGTACACCCCGGAAGCCGCGACGGCCTCCCGGAAGCCGCGACCGCGGTCGGCCCACGACTCCGGGCCGGCGCCCTGGCCCAGGTAGGCCAGCCGGTCGTGGCCCAGCGCCACGGCCCGGCGCACCACCTCGGCGGTCGCCGCGGCGTAGTCGGCGCCGACGTAGGGCACCGGCCCGCCCGCGTCGTCGCGGCGGCCGATGGACACGAACGGGATCTCCTCGGCGAGCAGCCGCGCCAGGTCGGAACGGTCGAGGCTGCGGCCGAGCAGGATGCTGCCGTCGGCCAGGCGCAGCCGGTTGTCGCCGTGGAAGATGCGCCGCCGCCCGTCCACCACCGGCGTGCTGGTCAGCAGGAGCAGGTCGCAGCCGAGCACCTCGGCCTGCTGCTCGATGCCGACCAGGAACGGGTGGTAGAAGTCGCTGTTGGCGCTGGGGAACACCGGCTCGTAGGTGAACACGCCCAGGATCCGGTTGTGCCGCGCGGCCAGCCGCCGGGCGATCGGGTCGGCGACGTAGCCGGTCTCCGCGATCGCCCGCAGCACCTTCTCACGGGTCTCCGCCGACAGCTTGACGTCGGCGTCGGACCGTCCGTTGAGGACGAGCGAGACGGTCGCCTGGCTGACGCCGGTCATGCGAGCGATGTCCTGCTGGGTCACCCGCCTGCGGGCTCCGGTCACGGTGCGTGTCCAATCCTCGGGCTAATGCGCATTAGTTGTTGCGGTGAGATGACATCCTGCGGACCATCCGGCACTTCGTCAAGCCCTCGAACGAAAATCGCCCGACGCGAAGTTCCTGAACTAATTCGTATTAGCCCCTTGACGTCCGAGTCGCCGCCGCTCGACACTCACCGTTACTTTCGGTCAATCCCATCGATGGGAGGCACCACCGATGAACCCGCTCCTCAGCCGCCGGCAACTGCTGGCCGCAGGCGCCGCCGCCGCGGCCGGTGGGCTGGGCGCCGCCGCCCTCGGCAGCCCCGCCCACGCCGGCCCCGCGGGCTTCCCGACGTACCAGTACCTCGGGACCCCGTTCACCAAGGCCAACCTGCGCTACAACCCCACCAACGAGCTGATCTTCCCGTGCATCCGGGGCGTGTACGACAAGATCAGTTCACCGCTGGGCAGGTACTACCTGTACTACGCCCCGCACGACGCGCCCGGCGGCATCTGCCTGGCCTACGGCGACTCGCTCAGCGGGCAGTTCACCGAGTACCCGAACAACCCGATCGTGTCCAACGTCTGGTCGCCGCACTACTCGGTCAGCCACGTGTCCAGCCCGCACGTCATCTGGAACGCCGCGAACAGCAAGTTCTACCTGTACTTCCACGGCGAGAACAACACCACCCGGATGGCCTGGTCCACCGACGGCGTGCACTTCACGTACTTCGGGCGGGTGCTGCACACCGGCGTCATCCCCGGCGCCACCGAGACGTCGTACGCCCGCGTCTTCGAGCACACCGTGCCGGGCCTGGGCAACAAGTACGTCATGGTGTTCATGGGCGTCACCGGCGGCACCCGCAAGATCTTCTGGGGCTGGTCGAACGACGGCAAGACCTTCTCCTTCGACCCGACCCCACTGGTCACCCCCGGCCCCGACGGGCAGACCGACATCGCCGCCCCGCACCTGCTCAAGCGCAACAACACGACCTACGTCGTCTACCACGGCAACGGCGGCGACATGTACCTCACCGAGGTCGGCAACTCCTTCGACCGCGAGGTCCACCTCGGCGTCTTCCACCGCGCCATGGACGCCTGGCCCGACCGCGGCCGCAGCGCCGCCGCGAGCTTCGGCACCGACGGCGGCGTGAATTACATGTTCTACGAGGCAGGCCCCCGCCTCGACGGCACCATCGCGGTGGCCCGGGCCGTCTGAGGCCACCCGCGCCCCGGCGCCCGTCCCCGGCTCGCGGGGATGGGCGCCGACCGGGTCAGAGGCACCCGCGCCGGAGTCCCCGTCCCGGCGACGTACCCTACTCCGGGTTGCGAATGCATCACTGGGATCGGCCTGCGAAGGTGGTCGCGTTGGTCCGTGCGGGAACGGTGCTGGCCGGGCGGTATCTGCTCGAGCAGCGCGTCGGCAGCGGCGGCATGGGTGAGGTGTGGCGGGCCGTCGACCAGGTGCTGGGCCGCACCGTCGCGGTGAAGTGCCTGCTGGACGGTCGGCCGGACGAGCCGAGCTTCGTCGCGCAGTTCCGGGCCGAGGCCCGCATCATGGCCACCATCAGCCACCCGGGCGTGGTGGAGGTGCACGACTTCGGCGACGACCCGGCGGCCGGCGTCTACCTGGTCATGAAGTACATCGACGGCGAGTCGCTGGCACAGACCCTGGCCCGGGTCGGCCGGCTGAGCCCCGAGGCGACCATGCGGCTGGTCGCCGACGCCGCCGAGGCGCTGCACGCCGCCCACGAGAAGGGCGTGACGCACCGCGACGTCAAGCCCGGCAACCTGCTGCTGCGTCCGGACGGCAGCGCGCTGGTCACCGACTTCGGCATCGCCCGCTCGGCCGGCGCGACGGGGTACACCGCGACGGGATCGCTCACCGGCACCGCCGGATACATCGCGCCGGAACGGGCGCTGGGCCGGCCCGCCACCCCCGCCTCGGACGTCTACGCGCTCGGCATCGTGGCCTACCGATGCCTGAGCGGCCGCCTGCCGTTCGCCGGGGACAACGTGGTGGAGATCGCGCTGCGCCACGTCCACGACGAGCCCGCTCCGCTGCCGCCGGACGTGCCGGCCGATGTCCGGGCGATCGTCGAGCGGGCCATGGCCAAGGATCCGGCGATGCGGCCCTCCGCCGCCGAACTCGCCCGGCAGGCGCGGCGCGTGCCGGCGCAGGAGCCGCCCCGGCCCGTGCCCCCGACGGCGACGGCTCCCTCCCCGGATCCGTCGGTCACGACGCGGCCGCAGGCCATGGTGCCGGTGCCGACCCACAACCGTGCTGCGGCCGGCGTGCGCCGCGGCAGGCGCCGGCTCGTCGCGGCAGGTGCCTGCGTGGCCGTCGCCGTCCTCGCCACGGTCGGGATCGTCCTGAGCCGCCCCACCGATCCGTCGCCCCAGAGCCTGGCGACGAGCCCGGTGGCCGGCACCCCGAGTCCCGCCGCCGACGGCGGCGTCACCACGGCGGACGCCACGACCGCGCCGCCCAGTCCGGGCACCACCGGCTCCTCGCCCAGTGCCACCGCCACCGCCACGAGCCCGAAGGCGAGCGCCCGCAGCACGGCCCTCACGGCGCCGAGCAACCTCACCGCGACGCCGATCAGCCACGACACGATCCGCCTGCGCTGGAAGGACAGGTCGGCCGGCGAGGGCGGCTTCACCGTCATCGACGGCGTGAGCTCGCGGAACGTCGCCGCCAACACGACCACCTACGACTGGACCGGCCTGCCGGCCGCGACGCACTCGTGCTTCAAGGTCCGGGCGTACAACGCCGCCGGGGTATCGGCCTACCACCCGGCCGCGCAGGGCGACTGGGTCTGCGCCACCAGCCTGTCCGGCTCGGGACCGGCAGCGCCCACCGGCCTGACGGCGACGGCGGCCGGCTCCGACACGATCCGGCTGGCCTGGACCGACACCTCGCCCGACGAGGACGGTTTCACCATCACCAACGGCGCCACCACCAGGAACGTCGGCGCCGGCACCACGTCGTACCGGTGGGACGGCCTGGCCCCCGGCACCTACATGTGCTTCAAGGTCCGCGCGTACAACGCCGCCGGAGTCTCGGCCTACCACCCGGCCGCGCAGAGCGAGTGGGCCTGCGTCACCACGCCGACCACCTAGCGGTCGCGGCCGGCAGGCGAGGTCGAGCTATTTGTGCTTGCCCTTGCCCTTGTTCTTGCCCTTGGGGGGAGGCGCGGGTTTGCCCGCGTGATCCGTCCGGGCCGCCGGAGCGGGCTCGACGACGACCACGGGCGAGGGCACCGCGCTGAACACGCTCACGCTGCTCTGGCACACGGTGTCGTCGAGCTGGAACCGCGCGGGTGCACCTGACGCGTCCGCCGGGCCGGTGAGCCGCACGGTGAAGGGCTCCCCCGCACGCAGCCCGGCGGCCCCGGTGATGACGACCTGCCCGTCGGCCTGGTGCAGCGACACCGGATCGCCGGTCAGCAGGGGCTGATCGCCGGAGGTGAACGCCAGCCGCCACGGCGCGGGACGGTCGTGTGAGGTCCGGACGCTGAGCGCCGCGTCCTGTGCGGCGCCGGCCGCGCGGATCTCGTACGTGACGCTGCATGCCTCGGCCGGCACCTCGGTGGCCCCCGCGTGATCGGCACCGGTGTTGAGCAGCACCACGCCCAGCAGTCCCGCGATCGTGACCGCGCCGGCGGACAGGCCGGCGCGCCGGCGCGGTGGCATCGTCCGGATCGAGGTGGCCAGCCGGCTGGAGACACCGCCGTGGCGCTCGGCGGCCGGCCGCGTGATCTCGGTGGGCATCGCCAGCAGCCGGGTGCGTTCCCCGTCGTCGGCCGCCGGCGCCATGCCCGGTGCGAGATGCGAGCGCCCCAGCCGCACGGCGATCTCGGCGGCGGAGGGCCGGTCGGCGGGGTCCTTGGCCAGGCAGCGCAGGCACAGGTCCAGCACCGCCGGCGGCAGGCCCGCCACGGGCGGCAGCGGGTCCGGTGCGGTGAACACGTGCTCGCGCAGTCGCTGCGCGGGCGGGCCGGCGTGCCACGGCAGCCGTCCCGACAGGCACCGGTACAGGATCACGCCCAGGGCGTACACGTCGCACGCGGCGGTGACGGGGCTGCGTCCGGTGATGCGCTCGGGTGCGATGTAGTCGACGGTCCCCACCAGCTCGTCGTCCTGGCCGTCGTCGAAGCCGGCCAGCACGCAGATGCCGAAGTCCAGCACCTTGACCCCGTCCGCGGTGAGCATGATGTTCGACGGCGTGACGTCGCGGTGGACGATGCCGCGCGCGTGGGCGGCGGCCAGCGCGGCGGCGGTCTGGGCGACAATCGAGGCAGCGGTCGTCCCGTCCAGGCCGCCGGGTGCGTCGTGCAGCAGCTGCCGCAGGGTGACCCCCTCCACCAGTTCCATGACGAGGTATGGCTGCTCGCGGCCGTCGATCCGCTGCTGCCCGTAGTCGTGGACGCTGGTGATGTGCGGGTGGGCGAGGCTCGCCACGGCGAGGGCCTCGGCACGGAGCAGGCGCAGGCCGTCCTGTTGATGGGCCGGCTGCGGGGCGAGCATCTTGACGGCCACGGTGCGGTGCAGGACCTGGTCGTAGGCTCGCCACACGACCGCCATCCCGCCGGTGCCGATCGGCTCGACCAGTCGGTAGCGCCGCCCGAGGACCACAGGTTGCTCTGTCACATCTGTGGCCTACCCGACCACCTGCCCCGAAAACGTGCACAAGGTCTCAGGGCTGCAGCAGCACCTTGATCATGCCGTCCTTCTTCTCCTGGAACTGCTGGTACGCGGCTGGTGCCTCGGTGAGCGGCAGCCGGTGGCTGGCGAAGCCGGACACGCCCAGCGGGTCGGCGTCGGTGAGCAGCGGCAGGATGTCGTCCACCCAGCGGCGTACGTTGGCCTGGCCCATGCGCAGCTGGATCTGCTTGTCGAACAGCGTCATCATCGGCATCGGGTCGGTCATGCCGCCGTACACGCCGATGATCGAGACGGTGCCGCCGCGGCGTACCGCCTGGATGGCCAGCTCCAGGGCCGCCAGCCGGTCGATGCCGGCGTTCTCCATGAGCTTGGCGGCCCAGGCGTCCGGCAGCACTCCGGTCATCTGCTGCATCGCCCTGGCCACGGGCGAGCCGTGCGCCTCCATGCCGACCGCGTCGATCACGGAATCCGGGCCGCGGCCGCCGGTCAGGTCACGGATGCGGTCGACCATCGTGTCCTGGTCCTCCAGGTCGAGGACCTCGACGCCGCGGGCCATGGCCCGGTCCCGCCGCTCGGGCACCGGGTCGACGCCGATGACCCGGCCGACGCCGCGGTGCAGGGCGATGCGGCAGGACATGTCACCGATCGGGCCCAGCCCCAGCACCAGCAGCGTGCCGCCCTGCGGCACGGCGGCGTACTCGACGGCCTGCCACGAGGTGGGCAGCACGTCGGACAGGTAGACGAACCGGTCGTCGGGCGGGCCGATCGGCACCGTGATCGGCCCGTACTGTGCCTGCGGCACCCGCAGGTACTCGGCCTGCCCGCCGGGCACACGGCCGTACAGGCGGGTGTAGCCGAACAGGGCCGCGCCCATGCCCTCCTCGCGCACCTGGGTCGTCTCGCACTGGGTCTGCAGGTTCTGCGTGCACATGAAGCAGGCGCCGCAGGCGATCTGGAACGGGACCACCACCCGGTCGCCGGGCTTGAGCCGGGTCACCTGCGATCCGACCTCCTCCACGATGCCCATCGGCTCGTGGCCGATGATGTCGCCCTCGGTCATGAACGGCGCGAGCACCTCGTACAGGTGCAGGTCGGAGCCGCAGATGCCGGTCGAGGTCACCTTGATGACCGCGTCGGTGGGTTCCTGGATCACCGGATCGTCGACCGTGTCCACCCGGACGTCACGCTTGCCGTGCCACACCACTGCCTTCATCGGTGGGCCGCCCTTCCTGCTCGTCGGTGTGCGCCACCCCGCGGGCAGCGGTTTGCCGTACCTGTCCGTTCCCTGCTGAGCGACCGGCAAACCTGCAGGTCACGCACTCAGTAGACGAGCCGGTGCGCGGTGGACACGGCGGCGCGGTAGACCGGCCCGGTCAGCGCCCGGTCGCGGTGCAGCGCGGCGCGAGCAGCGTTGGCGCCGGGGCCGCCGTGGACACCGGGGCCGGGGTGGGCCGAGGCGCTGGCCAGGAACAGCCGGTCGATCACCGTGTCGGAGCGGCCGAGACCAGGGGTCGGCCGCAGGAACACCTGCTGGGTGAGGGCGGCGGTGCCGCCGCCGAGCGCGCCGCCGATCATGTTGGCGTTCTCGTTGACCAGCTCGCTCGGGCTCTGCACGTGCCTGCCCACGACCAAATCCCGGAATCCTGGTGCCAGCTCGGCGATCATGTCCTCGATGCGGTCCACGTACGCGCGGATGCCGGTGTCGTCGCGGCCGCGCCCGGCGTAGCGGTAGGGCAGATGGGTGTAGGCCCACGCGGTCTCGGTCCCGGCCGGTGACCTCGTCGGGTCGGCCCGGCTCATCTGTCCCATCAGCACGAACGGCATCGGAGGGTCGTCGCCGGCGGCCAGCGACGCCGCGGTGAGCGACAGTTGGGCGGTGTCGCCGCCCAGGTGCACGGTGCCCGCGGCGCGCACCTGCGGGTTGGTCCAGGGCACCGGCTCCCGCAGCGCCCAGTCCACCTTCAGGGTGGGCCGGTCGTAGCGGAACCGGCGCAGATCAGCCAGCAGCTGACCGGGCAGGTGGTCCGGGCCGACCAGGTGCCGGTAGAGGTAGGGGGCGTCCACGTCGGCGAGCACGGCACGCCGGGCCCGCCAGGCGCGGCCGTCGGCGCAGACGACGCCGAGGGCGCGCCCGCCGCCGACGATGATCCGGTCGACGTTGGCCCGGCAGTGGAGCATCCCGCCCCGCGCGGTCAGCCGCCGCACCATGGCATCGGTCAGCGACTGCGCGCCGCCCTCGGGGGCGGGGAAGCCGTGGTGCTGGCCGAGCATCGCCAGCAGCCAGCCGTACGCCCCGGACCCCGCGCTCTCCGGCCCCACGTCGGCGTGCAGGGCGCAGCCGTACAGCAGCAGCCGCGCACCCTCACCGCCGAAGGACTCCTCGGCCAGCTCCCTGATCGACGACGCCAGCTGCCGCGACGCCCGCAGGCTGCCGCCCACCCCACCGCGCATGAGCAGCCTGGTGGCGGCCCGCACAGGCGGGAACGGGGTGAACATGGCCCGCACCAGGGCCGGTTCGAGCGCCCGCCAGCCGCGGTACGCGGCCAGCCAGCGTGCGCCGTCGCCGTCGTGGAACGACGCGAGCGACTCGGCGGTGCGCTCCGGGTCGCCCCACAGCAGCGCCGCCCGCCCGTCGGGCAGCACGTGGGCCAGCACGGCCTCGGCGTGCCGCCAGCGCAGGCCGTGGTCGGTCAGCCGCAGGCCGGAGATCACGGGCGAGCACGCCGCGAACGGATAGAACGCGCTGCACAGATCGGCGCGGAAGCCCGGCGCGGCGATCTCGGCGCTGCGTACGGCGCCGCCCGGGGTCGCCGCGGCCTCCAGCAGCACGACATCCCAGCCGGCGTCGGCGAGCATGTTCGCGGCCACCAGTCCGTTCGGACCCGCGCCGACGACCACCGCGTCGGCCACCGGCGTGCTCACGGGCGGTGTTCGGTCAGCGACATGGACAGCCCCTTCCGCCAGGTCCGCAGTCCCCTGTGCAGCAGGGTCAGCGACACCGCTGGTTCGTACCCCCCGCCACCAGGCTCTAATCGCGGGCGGCGGCCGCCTGGCTGCGTGCCGCGGCAGGTCAAGCGCTGTGCAGCCGGCGGCGCACCTGCGCGACCGCCGCGGCCGGGATGCCCGCCAGCGCGGCCACCGGCAGTCGCCGTCCACCGTCGACCCGGCGTGGCTGCTCCACGGGCGTGAACAGGTTGCCCTCCGACGAGGGCACCACCCGGCCGAACTGGGCGACCTGGCCGTACAGGACCATCAGCCGCTCGGCGAGCGCCGGGGCCAACCGCCACTGCCACACCACGGTCGCCGCGGCCGTGCCCACCAGGCTCTGCCGCCGCGGATGCTCCAGCAACCGGACGATCCGGTCGGCGACCCGCTGCGGCGAGCTCATCGGCCGCGGCGGGATCACCTCCCGCCCCATGTAGTTCGCCGCCCACGCGAACAGCGGCGTGTCCACCGAGGCCGGCAGGACCGTGCAGACCGACACCTCGCCGATCCCGTCGGCCTGCAGCTCCTGGCGCAGCCCGTCGGCCAGGCCCAGCACCGCGTGCTTGGCCATGGTGTACGCGCCCAGGTACGGAATCGACGTCTCCGACAGCACCGAGGCGACCATGATCAGCACCCCGCCGCCGCCCGCCCGCAGCCGGGGCACCGCCGCCCTGGCGCCGTACAGGTATCCGAAGACGTCCACCTCCATGGTGCGGCGCACCTGCTCCATCGGCAGGTCCAGCAACCTGCCGTAGACCGCCACGCCCGCGTTGTTGACCCAGGCGTCGATGCGGCCGAACTCGGCCTGCGCCGCGGCGGCCAGCCGGTCGACGGCCTGCTCGTCGGCGGTGTCCGTCGCCACCTCCAGCACTGGCGCGCCCAGCTCCCGGCACTGCCCGCCGATCTCGGCCAGCCCCCGCTCACTGCGGGCGGCGAGCACGAGCCGGGTGCCGCGCCGCGCCAGCGTCAGCGCGGTGGCGGCCCCGATCCCGCTGGACGCGCCGGTGATCACAACGGTCGATTCGGTGAGCGATCTCGTCAACGGCATCCGCTGTCAGTACCCTGCCTGACCAGCACTTACTCCGGAACGGCTCGCCGACTGCCGCCTGCGCCGCACATCGCCATCCGCGGCGACGGTGACGGTGCGCTCAGGCGAGCTGCTCGATGAGGTCGGCCGCGGTGTCCGCGCCGTCGGCGGCCCGGATCCGGGCGCCCAGCCCGGCCGCCGCCACCCGGTGCGGCCCGTCGGCGAGCATGCGGACGATCGCCGCCCGGATCTGCGCGACCGAGGCGGACTTCTTCAGCACCTCGGCGGCGCCCTGCGCGGCCACCGCCCGGGCCACGTCGGGCTGGTCGCCCATCGGTGTCATGGGGATGAGCACCAGCGGCAGGTCGTGCGCCAGGGCCAGCATCGTGGTGCTGTGCCCGGCGTGCCCGACCACCAGCGAGACCGTCGGCAGGATGTCGGCATGCGGCACGAAACCGTGCACCTCGACGTTGGCGGGCGCCCGCACGTCCCGCGGGGCGGTCGCGTTGCCCGTGGTGAGCACGACCCGCACCGGCAGGTCCGCGACCGCGTCCATGATCGACTGCAGGACGCCGGTCTGCCCGCCATAGAAGATCGAGCTGAGGCTGACCAGGATTTTGGGCTCCGGAGCCGCGTGCGGCACCGGCGGGGGTGCGCCCACCGGCCACACCGGCCCCGTGTAGCGCAGCCGGGGCGGCGGGCTCGCCGCCTCGTCCAGCGCCGCGAGGCCCGCCAGCACGCTCAGGTCGGACCCGCCCCACAGCCGCGCGGGCGACAGCCCCCTGACCCGGCCCACCAGGCCGACCGCGCCGGTGCTGAACGCGCCGCCGAGGTAGCCGTACACGGTGTGCATGAGCGCGACGTGCGGCACGCCCAGCTCCCGCGCCGCCAGGAACGGGCCCAGCAGCATGCAGTCGAGCACCATGACGTCGACCGGGTCGCGGCGGTGCGCCTCGGCCACGTCGACCGCGGTCGCCTTCGACGTGAAGAGCCGGACGTACTTCCAGGCCCACCGCGGCGCTCCGGCCGGCACCGTCGCCGACCAGGGGCCCACGTGCCGGTACGGCTCGAACGCCAGCCCGGCCGACTCGACCGCCGAGCGCTGCTGCGGGTGGCCCAGCACGCGGACCAGGTGACCACGCCGGCGCAGGCGGGCGGCGATGCCGAGCACGGGCGGCACGTTGCCGCCACCGTCCCAGGTGGTGAACAGAAACGTGGGCATCCGACTCTCCGGCACGCGGCGCGGGGCGCACCGTCGACATGGGATCCTAGCGTCCTCCTCCGACGGCTCGGCGCCGTCCGCTCAGCCGGCCGCGTAGTCCGTGGAGGCGGTCAGCTCGGCCCACTTCTCCGCCTCCGCCGCGCGCTTGTCCGACGACTCGCGCGCCCGCTGCAGCGCGTCGGAGCCGAGCAGCAGTCGCAGCGGCGGGTCGTCCATCCCGGCCACGTCGACCAGCACCCGCGCCGCGCGGGCCGGATCGCCGGGCTCCTTGCCGGCGTACTGCTCGCGGAACTTCATGAACTCGCCGACCGACGCCTGGTAGTCCGGGCCGACCTCGGCGGCGAGGCTCCCCGCGCCCGCCGACCACCTGGTGCGGAACCCGCCCGGCTCGACGATGACGACCTTCACCCCGAACGGCCGGACCTCGTTGGCGAGCACCTCCGAGAAGCCCTCGACCCCGAACTTCGCGGTCTGGTACGCCCCCAGCCCGGGTGTGCCGCCGACCCGCCCGCCGATGGACGAGATCTGCATGACCAGCCCGTGCCGCTGCGCGCGCAGCACAGGCAGCGCCGCCCGGGTCACGTTCACCACGCCGAACAGGTTGGTCTCGACCTGCTCGCGGAACACGTCGTCGGGCGTCTCCTCCAGGGAGCCGGAGACGGCGTACCCGGCGTTGTTGACGACGACGTCCAGCGAGCCGAACGCGTCCACCGCCGCCCGCACCACGTCGCGGCAGGCGGCCGGATCGGTGACGTCGAGCGCCACCGCGCGCACCCGGTCGCCGTACGCGGCGACGAGGCCGTCGACCGACTCCGGTCGCCGCGAGGTGGCGACGAGGTTGTCGCCGTGCTCCAGCACCGCCTGAGCGAGCTCGTTGCCGATCCCGCTGGACGTGCCCGTGATCAACCATGTCCGTGCCATGAAGTCCCCCTGTGTGCTCACCGTGCCGCCGAGGCGGCACCTTAGGCCAGCGTACGCAGGTCAATGGCACTTCGCCAACAAATGTCGGAGAAATCCGGGCCCCGGTCAGTGGTCGTACAGCACGAAGAACGCCACGTCGTCGCCGTCGGCCAGATAGAGATCACCCCAGCGGGGGCCCTGCTCGAAGAACGCCGCGTACTGCGAGCTGTGCAGCCAGCGGGCAGCCGCCGGAGCGTGCGCCGACAGCGCCGGCCACACGTCGGACGGCGTGTCCCCGTCACCGGCACCGGGCGACGCCGACAGCGGCACCCACGCATAGCCGGTCCGCAGCGCCCTCGCGTCGTCGGGGCGGAGCCGGAGGAAACCCTGATACCGCCAGTCGGTCGGCCCGGGGGCGCGCGAGCAGGGGTCGCCGGCCGCCCGCAGCTGCCAGTGGATCTCCAGGTAGTCACCGATCCCCGGGAGGTCCGCCGCGGTCCACCGCCGGTCGGTACGCACCTCGGCGGCGGCTTCCGCCAGCTTGCCCGAACAGTCCATTCCGGCCGCCACCTCGTCCTGGACCCGATCCCCAACCCGCAACACGGCCACGATCACCACAGCCGTGATCACGAGAAATGCCGCCACTCCGAAAGCCAGGTACCCGCCGCGCCTCTTCACCGGCGCGATCCTACTGATCGTCGGCCGGGACGGGCGGACCGCGCCGCCGAGCGCTCCGCGATCGGCCGATGACGGGCCGCGATCGATCGTGTTCACTGGTGGCGTGCGGGATGGGGAGACCGAGTACGCCGAGTTCGTCGCCGTCTACAGCGGACGGCTGCGACGGCTCGCCTTCGGCCGCTGCGGCGACTGGGCCACGGCCGACCGGCTCACCCGGCAGGTCCTGCTCGGCGTCCACCGGCGCTGGCACTCCTCCGACGAGCCGCCCGAGGCGTACGCCGAGCGGACCCTGCTCCGGCTGCTGCGCCGCCACGACGGCGGGTTCCCGGCGGACGGGCCCGCGCCCGCGCTCGCGTACACCGCGCGGGATCTGATCGCGACCGCCACGTCGCGGCGCAGGCGGCGGCGGGCGCTGACGGCGGCGGTGACCGCGGTCGGCCTGGCCGCCGCCGGGATCGGCCTCTACCTGCTGCGCCCGGCGCCGGGCGGGACGCCGTTCGTGCTCGACGACTGCATGGCCGGCCTGCCCTCGGCCGCGGGCGTCGCCAGCGCCACGGCGAGCCCCTCGCCGAGCCCCGTCACCGGCGACGGCGGGCTCGACCGGCTGGCCGCGCTCGCCGGGGTGCTGCCGCTGCCGGGCGCGACGGTGATGCCCGAGCAGGCCCGCCGCGAGCAGCTGAGCTGCGAGGTCGCCGCGTACTTCCGGGAGAAGGTCGGCCCGGACGGGCTGGAGCGCGTCGAGCTGGGCCTGGCCGACCGCGGGGAGGCGCGGCCGATGGCGGCGCTGCTCGACCCGGAGATCGCCCCGGCCGCGCTGACGGTCAGCGTCCGCGTGTACACCGCCAGCGGCCTGGGCACGGTGACCATCTCGGTCGCCCCGACCACGCTGATCCCCTCCCCGCAGCACTGCGCCCGGCTCGACTATTGCCGGTTGACCAGCACCCCGGACGGCGGCGGGCTGGTCGAACAGTACGGCCTGCACGAGTCGCCGGAGACCGCCCGCGCCGGGCACCGGCTGGGCCGCGACGCCGAATGGTGGTCCGTGGTCGCCTACACCGGGCACAGCATGGTGCTGATCACGATCACGAACACGCCGGACGTGCGCGCGGCGCTGCCCGCGAGCATCCAGTGGGCGCCGCTGAGCGAGCAGGTCGCGGCCCTGGCCGCCGATCCGCGGCTGGCCGTGTTCGACCCGCCGCCCCCGCCGTCGGACGCGCCGTCCCCGTGAGCCCGGCTCCGGCCCCACTCGGCCGGAGCCGGGCTCACCGGCGCTGTCCGTTCACCGCAACCCGACGGCCGTCACTTGAGCAGGGTCAGGAAGAAGTCCCGGACGTCCTCGGCGAGCAGGTCCGGGACCTCCATCGCGGCGAAGTGGCCGCCGCGCTCGAACTCCGACCAGTGCCTGATGTCGTACAGCCGCTCGGCCAGCGGCCGCACCGACTGGGTGATGTCGTACGGCAGCACCGCCACGCCTACCGGCACCCGGCACGGCAGGGGCAGCCCTCGAGGCGCGTCGTGGTGCAGCCGCGCGGAGGAGGCGGCGGTGGCGGTCAGCCAGTACAGCGCGATGTCGGTGAGCATCCGGTCGTCGCTGATCGGCGAGCGCGGGTCCGTCCACTGCGCGAACCGCTCGGCGATCCAGGCCAGCTGGCCGACCGGCGAGTCGGTCAGCGCGTAGCCGATGGTCTGCGGGGTGGCCGCCAGCAGCGCCTGGTACGGCGGGCGGTTGGCCATCAGGTGCCTGATCCTGTCCAGCCGCGCCTCGTCCGTCGCGGACAGTGCGATGCCCGCGTCCGGATCCGGCCGGGTCGGCAGGTAGTTGACGTGCACGCCGACGACCTGCGCGGGCGCCACCGCGCCCAGCGCCAGGGAGATGCCCGCGCCGAAGTCGCCGCCCTGCGCGCCGTAGCGCGCGTACCCCAGGCGGCGCATCAGCTCGGCCCAGGCCCGCGCGACCCGGACGATGTCCCAGCCCCGCTCGTGGGTCGGCCCGGAGAAGCCGTAACCCGGGATGGACGGGATCACCAGGTGGAAGTCGCGCGACAGCGGTTCGATCACGTCCAGGAACTCCAGGAACGAACCGGGCCAGCCGTGGGTGAGGATCAGCGCGAGCGCGTCCGGCCTGGCGGACCGGACGTGCACGAAGTGGATGCGCTGGCCCTCGAGCTCGGTCGTGAAGTGCGGCAGCTCGTTGAGCCGGGCCTCGTGCGCGCGCCAGTCGTAGCCGGTGCGCCAGTGTTCGGCCAGCTCCCTGAGCCGTGCCAGCGGGAAGCCGTAGTCCGATCCGGCGTCGGCGACCTCGTTGGGCCAGCGGGTGCGGGAGAGCCGGTCGGCGAGGTCGTCGAGGTCGGCCTGGGGGATGTCGATGCGAAACGGCTCGATCATGATTCGACTCCACAGTGCTCATTCGGCGCCCCAACGTTAGAACGCCTAACGTTTGATGGCCTAACGATAGCAGAGTCGTTCGTGCTGGCAACGATCAGTCAGGCTCGTCACATCGCGAGCGTCCCCCTGGACGGGGCCGCGGCGCAGCCGTGACGCGGCAAGCGCCACGCGGTGCCGGCGGCCGCTCCCGGAACCGGCGCGTGGTCAGCGCAGCGTGCGGTCCAACGTGTACCTGCGCTGAAGCAGGATCGCGACCACCATCAGCACGGCCGGGACGACGCCGAACCCGAGGCGGATCATCGTGTGCGCCGACGCCGACTGCACGACCGTCGTGCCCGCGCTGCTGGCCGCGAACCCGCCGATGGCCAGGCACGCGGCGTACACGTACGGGCCGAGCGCCCCGCCGGTGGCCTCGGCGGCCGTCCACACGCCGGTGTAGGTGCCCGCGCGGGTGGTGCCGTCCGCGCCGCTCGCCCGGATCACGTCCGGCACCATCGAGAACGGCAGCAGCTGCATCGCGGCGAACGCGACGCCGAGCACCGCGACCGCGCCGACCAGCACCGGCAGCCCGGCGGCGCTGCCGAGGGCGAGCACCAGCGAGCCGAGCACGAACGCACCCTGGGCGATGAGCAGGCCGGGCTGCTTGCCGATGCGGCGGGCCACCACGACCCAGACCGGAGTGGCGATCAGCGCCGGGGCGACGAACGCGGCGACCAGCACGGTGGTCAGGCCGGGGCGGCCGAGCTCGTACTCGGCGAAGTAGGGCACGGCGGCCAGCACCAGGTGGGTGGTGGTGGACATGGCCAGGTAAGACCCGACGAGCCAGCGGAACTGCGGGTCGCGCAGCGCCGACAGCAGGGTGCGCAGGCCCGCCTTGCCGTGCCCCGGCGCGATCGGGCTGGGGGCGGCGGCGGTGAGCCGGCGGACGCCGCCGATGCCGATCAGCATGGTGGCCAGCATCGAGGCGCCGAGCACGAGGCCCATCAGGGCGTAGCCGTCGCGGGTCGGGTCCTCCTTGCCCGCGATCATCGGTGCGAGCACGCCGCTGAGCAGGATGCCGACGGTGAGCACGACCATCCGGAAGCCCATCAGCCGGGTGCGCTCGTGATAGCCGATGGCCAGGTCGGCGGGGGTGGACAGGTAGGGCACCTGGTACGCCGCGAACAGCAGGTTGCCCGCGATGAACGCGACGGCGACCCAGGCGGCGGCCGGGTTGCCGGTCAGCCCGCCGGGCACCAGGAACAGCAGCGCGAAGGCGAGCGGCAGCCCGCAGCCGAGCACCATGAGCAGGCGGCGGTGCCCGCGCCGGGCCAGGTCGGTGTCGGACAGGTGCCCGACCCACGGGTGCAGCAGCACGTCGGCGATCTTCGGCAGCAGCAGCACGAACCCGGCGATCAGCGGCGCCACGGCCAGCACGTCGGTGAGGAAGTAGAGCAGCAGCAGACCCGGTACGGTGACCCAGGTGCCCATGCCCAGTGACCCGCCGGCGAAGGCCAGCATGCCGCCACGGGGAAGACGCGCCGCCTCGTCCATGACTTCTCCTCGCCCGGTCCCGGGTGTAATCCAACGTTCGCTGGATAGTAGGGCACGATGGAGCGCATGACCACACCCCGCCGGGGGCCGGGCCGGCCCAAGCGCACCGACCAGCGCGTCACCCCCGATGCGATCGTCCAGGCGGCGGCCGGGATGTTCGCGCGCCGCGGCTTCGACGCCGTCGGCATGCGCGAGGTAGCCGCCGCCGCGGGCGTCGACGTCGCCACGGTGCACCACCACGTCGGCACCAAGGCCGCCCTCTACGACGCCTGCTTCGCCTGCGTCTTCGCCGACGAGAGCGAGGCGCTGCTGCGTGCCGTCGACGCGGCCCGCGCGGGGCTGGCGGGCGGGCCCGAACCGGCCCTGGCCGCCCTGCACGAGCTGGTCGACGTCTTCATCGACTTCCTGGAGGACCGGCCCGAGACCACCGGCCTGTGGCTGCGGCGCTGGCTCGAGCCCGACCGCCACGCCGAGCTGGACCAGCGCTACTCCCAGCCGCTCTACCAGGCCGTCGAGCAGCTGCTGGCCGACGCCGACGCCGCCGGGCTGCTCGACGAACCCCAGCCCCACCTGGCCGTCCGCAGCCTGGTCTGGTCGGTGCACGCCCACGTCGTGGGCCTGCTGTCCGGTGCGAACGGCGCCCGCCAGCGCCGCGAGTTCCGCACCTACACCCACCGCTGGCTCGACCGCATGTACGCCCCGCGCTAGCCCGCTGCCCGGCGCGGGCAGGCGGCTCAGTCACGCGGCAGGTCCAGGTGCAGGCCGAGCCACGCGGCCAGCTCGCCGATCTCGTGCCCGACCGCTTCCGTCATCGCCTTGGTGAACGGCACGTCCTCGTGGATCGCGTCCACGCGCAGCACCCCGGCCCGCCGGTCGGCCGTCGCGTCGAGCTTGCCGACCAGCCGGTCGCCGTGCAGGATCGGCATCGCCCAGTAGCCCCAGCGGCGCTTGGCGGCGGGCTTGTACATCTCCAGCTGGTACTCGAACTCGAACAGCTCGGTCATCCGCTTGCGGTCGAAGACCAGCCGGTCCAGCGGCGACAAAAGCACGGTCCGGCCGGCGAAGGGCCGGCCGAGCTGTGCCGGGTCGACCCGCCACCGCCCGCGCACGCCCTCGATGACGGCCGCCTCGCCCGCCTGCGCCACGTCGGCCGGCGCGACCGGATGGGCCGCTCCGCTGCTCCGGGCGATGCCCATCGACGCCAGCCACCGCCCGCCGCGGACCCGTGCCGCCTGCTCGGCGGGGACCACCCGGTCGTCCGGGTAGATCCGCTCGGCCAGGTCCCACAGGCGCCCGCGGTGGTCGCGGCCCGCGACGGCCACCTCGCCGCGCGCCTCCATGAGGTCCAGCAGCTTCAGCACGTTGCGGTCGTTGGTCCAGCCGCTGGACTGCCACGGGACGTCGCAGGTGTCCGGCAGCTCCCGGGCCGGCAGCGGCCCGTCGGACCGCAACCGGGCCAGGATGTCGAGCCGGCAGCCGCGGTTGGCCGCGACCCAGTCCCGCCGGAACTCCTGCCACTCCGTCAGCTCGCCGCGGCCCGGCCAGTCGGCCATGTCCGCGCGGTGGAGGGCGAGGTCCGCCGCCGGCCTGATCATGCCCTGCACCTCGACCAGCGCCTGGTCACCCAGCGCCTGCTGCAGGTGCGCCGGACGGTATGCCGAGCCCAGCCGGCTCCACAGCACCAGGTCGGCGTTCGGTGCCACGGCAGCCGTCTGGTCGAACTGCAGCAGGGTCAGCCGCCGCACCACCTCCGGCAGCGACGTCGGCCGCGGCCGGTCGAGCAGCTGGGCGCGCACGGCGATCCGGCGCGCCTCGGCACGCGACAGCTCGTGGACCGACACGCCCCGAGCCTACGGCCGCGCGCCGACATCGACCGGCCCGGAGGACCGCCGGGCTTGACGAGCGGGGCCGGCACGGTCCAATATCCAACCGACGTTGGATATTGGGGAGGGTACGCGATGACGCCACGCGTCGCCGTGATCGGCGCCGGTCCGGCCGGCCTGGCCACGCTCAAGGCACTGGCCGACCGCGGCGTGCCCGCCGTCGCCTTCGACGCCGCAGCGCAGGTCGGCGGCCTGTGGGTGTACGGCGCGCCGCACTCCTCGGCGTACCGCACGCTGCACCTCAACACGTCGCGGACCCGCACCGAGTTCGCGGACCTGCCCATGCCCGCCGACTGGCCCGACTACCCCGACCACACCCGCATCGCCGGCTACCTGCACGACTACGCCCAGCGCTTCGGCCTGCCGGCATCCGTGCGGCTGCGGCACACGGTCACCGGCGTCGCCCGCGACGGCGACGGCTGGCGGGTCACCGCCGCCGGGCCCGACGGCGTCACCACCGTGCACGTCGAGGCGGTCGTCGTCGCCAACGGCCACAACACCCGCCCCCGGCTGCCCTCCCCCGCCTACCCGGGCGAGATCGCCGCCGAGCAGCTGCACAGCCACGACTACCGCGGCCCCGAGCAGCTCGCCGGGCGGCGCGTGCTCGTCGTCGGCGGCGGCAACTCCGCCATGGACATCGCCGTGGACGCCTCCCACGTCGCGCCCCGCACCCTGCTGTCGCTGCGCCGCGGCGTCTGGATCGTGCCCAAGCACCTGCTCGGCAAGCCGTCGGACACCCTCAACGGCGCGCTCGCCAAGCGGCTGCCGTGGCGCGTACGCCAGCGCATCAGCCAGACCATGCTCCGTTTCGCCGTGGGCCGCATCTCGGCATACGGCCTGCCCGAGCCGGAGCACGGCTTCCTGCAGGATCACCCGACGCTGTCGGACTCGCTGCTGTCGCGCATCAGCCACGGCGAGATCGCCGTGCGGCCCGGCATCGACCGCTTCGACGGCGACCGCGTCCACTTCACCGACGGCACCGCCGACGAGATCGACCTCGTCGTGTGGTGCACCGGCTACGACATCGACCTGCCGTTCCTCGACCCGGCCCTGCTCGGCGACGGCGCCGACAAGCTGCCGCTGTTCCGGCACGTCTTCCACCAGCAGGCCCCCGGCCTGATGTTCGTCGGGCTCATGCAGTCCACCGGCTCCGGGCTGCCCGTCGTCGAGGCGCAGGCCCGCCTGGTCGCCGGCCACCTGTCCGGCGCGTACGCGCTGCCCACGCCCGCCGCGCAGGCCGCCGACATCGCCGCCGAGCACCGCGCCGCCCGCGAGCGCTGGGGCGAGCGCCGCCCCGCCATGCGCATCGACTTCGACGCCTACCTCGCCCTCGCCGCGAAGGAGCTCGCCGACGGCGCCGCCCGCGCCCGCCGCGGCCAGGGCGTCACCTGGCGCGCCGGGGCGCCCGCCCGATGAGGACCCCACCGTTCCCCCGGCCCCGCAGCATGCGGAGAACGTCCGATGAGCAGTCCGGCCCGGCAGCACCAGGAGAACGTCCGATGAGCAGTCCGGCTCGGCAGCATGAGGAGAACGTCCGATGAGCACACTCGACGGCAGGCGCGTCATCGTCACCGGCGCCCACGGCACCTTCGGCCGCATCCTGTGCGCCCGGCTCGAACTCGCCGGCGCCCGCGTCGTCGGCCTCGACCTGCATGCCGGCACCGTCGGCACGACGCCGGTGCTCGCCTGCGACCTCACCGACGGCGACGCCGTGCCCGCGGGCGTCGCAGCGGCCGTGCAGACCCTCGGCGGCCTCGACCTGCTGATCAACAACGCCGGGGTGGGCGGCCCCGCCCCCGCCGAGCTGCCCCCGGGCGACGCGGCCCGCACGCAGCTGGAAGTCAACCTGATGGCCGCCTGGCACACCACCGCCGCCGCCGTGCCCGCGCTGGAACGCAGCCGCGGCCGCGTCGTGTTCGTGTCCAGCCGGATGGCCCTGCTGCCGCTGCCCCTGGCCGCCGCATACGGTGTCAGCAAGCGCGCCCTGGTCGCGTACGCCGACGCGCTGCGCCTGGAGGTCGGCTCGCACATCGGCGTCAGCGTCGTCTACCCGAGCATGGTCGCGTCACCGATCCACGACGCCACCGCCCAGGCCGGCCTGTCCCTGCAGGGCGTCTCCCGGTACGAGCCGGTCGAGGGAGTGGTCGCCGCGATCCTGCGCGCCGCGACCGCCCGCAAAGCTCCACGCGACGTCGCCACCACCGGCCGCGGCCGCGTCGAGCTGTTCCTGGCCCGCCACCTGCCGTCGCTCGCGGGCGCGATCGTGCGCCGCACCATCCGCACCCGCATCGCCGCCGGCGACCTCGACCAGGCCCCCCTGGCCGCCGGCATGCTCCGCCGCGCCGGCCGCTGACCCGCCGCCGCGGGCGCGACTGCCGCGATCAGCCGTCGCACGCCGCCTGTCAGTCGTCGAACTGGACGGCTCGAAACCGTCGTACCGCCGTGGGACCGCGCTCCGGCGCCGGACAGGCCGGCGCGGTCATCGGAGGGGCGTCATGGGAGCTTCGAGCTGGAGTTCGCGAGTGCCCTATCAGGATGATCTCGAAGCCGCCCTCCAGCGCGCCCGCTGGGACGCGTACGACCGGGGCGCGTTCTACCGCGGCGAGCCCGACACCCGCGCTCAGTCGATGAGCGAGCAGGAGTACGTCGCCTGGATGGTCGCCGAGCAGCGCGCGAGCATCGTCGAGGCGTTCGGCGAGGACGCGTGGGAGCCGGACGACACGATGGCCCGGGACAGCTGGCGCTGCGCGCAGATCATGGTGTGCGATCCGGACACCTTGCTGGAGTCGCAGCCGTTCTCCGGCACGCACTCGGTGATCGACATGACCGGTGTCGCCGACGAGCCGGCACCCGGCATGGTGGCGCCCGTGCCGCCCGAGATCCTCGACGAGGTGTTCGGCACCCGCCGGCCGAGCGACGCCCTGGTCGCCCAGGCCGTCGCCGAGTACACCCTCGACGACTTCGGCCGCTGGCACGGCGCGTACGTGGTGGCGTACGACGGCGACGTCCCGGCCGCCGTCCACTTCTTCGGCCACAGTGGAGACTGACCACCGCGCGCCGCACACCGGCCGGGCCGGTCGTCGGGGCGGCGGCGCACGCCCGGCGGCTCGTATCCTCCACCCATGCATGAGCTCGCCGCGTACGTCGCAGGCCTGCCGCTGTGGGGCGCGGCGCTGCTCTTCCTGGTCGAGAACACGCTGATCCTGGCGGGCGGCGTCGCGCTCGGCAACGCCGTGCTGCGCCTGCCGGGCGTGGTGCGGCTGCTGCCCGACCCCGGACGTGCGAGCAGCCTGCAGCGGTGGCTCGCCGCCTGCACCGTGCTGCTCAACACCGCTGTCACGCTGGCCGGCTGGAAGCTGTGGACCCTCGGCGTGATCCGGCTCGACCTCGACGCGAGCTGGCGGATCGCGCTGGACCTGCTCGTGCTGGTGCTCGTCATGGACCTCGCGTCGTACGCCGGCCACGCCCTCGCCCACCTGCCGCGGCTCTACCCGCTGGGGCACCGGCTGCACCACCGGTTCGTCGACGCGCGGCCGATCACGCTCTTCGCGCTGCATCCGGGCGAGGTGGTCGCCTTCGGAGTGCTGTGGCTGCTGGTGCTGGCGGTGGTGCCGTTCAGCGTCTGGGCGCTGCTGGGATACACCGTGGTGAACCTGGTCTTCGGCGTCTTCGGTCACCTCGGCGTGGAGCCGCTGCCCGAAGGCTGGCGCCGGGCACGGATCTTCGCGGTCGTCGCCACCCCGACGATGCACACGATGCACCACCTGAATCCGGCTCGCAACCTGGGGTTCTACACGACGATCTGGGACCGGCTGTTCCGGACGCTGGACGACGACTACGACCGCCGGCGCACCGGCCGCGCGGCGCCGCCGATCATCGCCCCGGCGGTGTCGCCGGGACCGTCGTAGGCGTCAGCCGCCGACGAGCACGTCGTCGAGCCCGGGGCGGCCGAGCATGAACACGACATGGCGGACGGTCAGCCCGGTGCCGTCGTCGACATAGGGCTCACCGGCCACGCGCGCACCGCACCTGACGTAGAAGTCCACCGCCGACTCCCGGGCGTCGGCCCACATCACCTGCTCGCCGCAGGTGCGTGCCAGGTCGGCGACGGCGGCGAGCAGCCGCCGCCCGCAGCCGCGGCGCTGGTACGCGGCGCCGACGGCCATCGCCCAGAAGTACCGGGCGGCGACCTCGGGCTCGTCGGGACACGGCCACCGCACGTGTGACACCGCCGCGACGACCTCGTCGCCGTCGACGAGAGCGAGATGGCGGGCACCGCCGCCGTCTATGCGCGTCGCCGGGACGGTCCAGCCGAGCACCTCCGACCGCAGCCGGTAGGTCGCCGCCGCGGCGACGTCCGCCAGTTCCATCCGGCCACCCTAGTGCGGGAGCCGCGGGCGCGGTTGCCGATCTCATCGGTCCGGAACCGCCGTCGCTCCTGCGCCGCGGACCGTCCCGCCCTGGCTAGAGTGGCCGGATGCGCGAAACGCCCGAAGAGCTCGGCGAGCTCCAGGCCCTGCTCGATGCCTCGCTCGCCCGCTCCACGCCGCACCTGCGCTCGATCGTCACCGAGCGCACCGTGACCGCCGAGCAGCTCACCCGGATCCTGACCGGCATGTGCACGCTCGCCCTGTCCACCGTGACGGCGAAGGGCGAGCCGCGGATCAGCGGCGCGGACGGGCACTTCCTGCACGGCAGGTGGCACTTCGGCACCGCGCGCGGCGCCGCCAAGGCCCGCCACCTCGCCGCCCGCCCCGCCGCCAGCGTCGCGCACATGCGCGGCGAGGACCTGGGCGTGTTCACGCACGGCACGGTGGAGATCCTCAACCCCGCGCCGGGCGAGCCGGCCCCGGACTGGCCGGACCTGCTGGCGTACTTCAAGGACTTCTACGGCGACGACGCCTTCGACTGGGACAACGACGTGGTCTACTACCGGCTGCACCCGCACTGGATGACCGTCTACGCCCCCGACGTCGCCAAGCTCACCGCCGGGTGACCGCCTACGGCGAGTGCCGCTCGGGCTGCGGCACCGGCGACCGCCCGCGCTCGTAGCGCCGGGCGCGCTCACCGACGGAACCGGGACGGCCGCGATACCGCGGCGGCACGAGCCGGTGCGGCCGGTTGTACGCGTTCACCACCCACTGCAGCACCGTCAGCGGCACGGCGGCCGCCAGCAGCACCGCCGCGAGCAGGCCGGTGACCGACAGCACCACCGTCAGCGCGACGTCGAGGGGAGTCCCCTCGTCGACGCCGAGCATCTCGTACGCGAGCACCGCCGCACCGGTGGCCGCGAAGCCGCCGCACCAGGCGGTGACCGCCAGCAGCCCGCTCAGGTAACTGCGCGCGGAGATCGCGAAGATGCGGAAGCCCTCGAGCGGCGGGCGGCGGCGCTCACCGCGCCAGACCGGCGGCAGGGCGCGCCACAGCCAGACCAGATACGGCGGCAACCCGAGCGCGAGAGCCGCACAGACGGCGGGACCCACCACGTCCATCACACGCGGCAGGGTAGGCCGTCCGCGCCACCGGCCGACCGCGCTAAGGTGATCGGCCGTGACCCAGCGCCTGTTCATCGCGATCTACCCGCCCGCCGCGGCGATCGTCGACCTGGCCGCTGTCGCCTCGCAGCTGCCGTTCAGCCGCCCGCACGCCGACGGCCTGTCGCTGCGCCCGGTGCCACCGGAGCAGTGGCACGTCACCGTGGCGTTCCTCGGCACCCTCGACGACGCGCAGACCGCCGCCGCGCAGGCGGCGATGACCACGGCCGCCGCCGGCACCGCGCGTGCCCCGCGGCTGCGGCTGACCGGCGGCGGGCGCTTCGACAACGGCCGGGCCGCCGCCGCCTGGACCGGCCTCGACGGCGACCTGGACGGCCTGCACGACCTCGCCACCAGGGTGCGCACCGCGCTCACCGGGGCTGGTGTTCCGTTCGACGCGCGCCCGTACCAGCCGCACCTGACGCTGGCCCGCCCCGGTGACCGGCTCGACGAGCAGGAGTGGCGCGAGGTCCTGGACCGGCTCGACGCGTACGCCGGACCGGCCTGGCCCGCCGCCGCCCTGTCGCTCATGCGCAGCGACCACCCGGTGAGCAACCACTACACCGAGATCTTCGCCGCGCCGCTCCCCCGCGGCTGACCTTCCGAAGGCGACAGCGCCCACCCGGTCACGGCCCGCAGGCCCTGACCTTCCCGTCGGTACGCGGCCGCGGCGCGCCCTCGACGTCGACGCAGATGCCGTACACCCGGGCGTGGCCGGTCCAGCCGTTGACCCGGCCCCGGTTGTTGCTGATCTGCACGCGCCCGTTCGCCGCGTCGACCGCGGAGACGAGGTGCAGGTAGACGGTGCCCGCGACGCGGGCCAGCACGATGTCGCCGACCTGCACCGCGGCCGGGTCGACGGGTGCGACGGTCACCTGCTCGCGGCTGCGGATCAGCGGCACCATCGAGTTGCCGGTCGGCCGGAACCGCACCGTGGCCCCGGCGGCGACGCGCGCCGCGACGGCGTCAAGCGCTCCCATGGCCGTCAGGATGCCCGCCCGCGCCCGGCGCGACCACCCATTTAGCCGCCGTCAGCGCCCCCGGCGACGCGGTAGCCGACGCCGGGCGTGGTGGTGATGACCGCCGGGTCGCCGAGCTTGCGGCGCAGCCGCCCCACCGTCACGGTGACCGTGTTGGTGAACGGGTCGGCGTGCTCGTCCCACACCTGCTCCAGCAGGTCCTCCGTGGACAGATACCCCGGTGCGGCCCGCAGCAGCGCTTCCAGCAGCGCGAACTCCTTCACCGACAGGTCCAGGGGCCGGCCGTCGCGGGTGGCGGTGCGGCGCACCGGGTCGAGTTCGAGACCGGCGGCGCGCAGCGTGCGGGCGCGGGCGGCCGGCCGCCGCCGGGCCAGCGCGCGGATGCGCAGCACCAGCTCCGGGAAGTGGAACGGTTTGGCGAGGTAGTCGTCGGCGCCGAGGGTGAGCCCGCTGACCCGGTCGCCCGGCGCGCCGGCCGCGGTCAGCATCAGCACCATCGGCCGGACGTCCCGCTCGGTGACCATCTGGCAGAGCGTGTCGCCGTGGATGCCGGGCAGGTCCCGGTCCAGCACGACCACCTCGTACGCGTTGACGTCGAGCTTCACCGCGGCGGCCAGGCCGTCGTGCGCGACGTCGACGGCCATGCCCTGATCGCGCAGGCCCTCGGCGACGACCTCGGCCAGCGCCCGCGCGTCCTCGACCACGAGTACCCTCATCGGGCGTCCTCCCGCATCCCGGCGGTCGACGGCAGCCGCACGGTCACCCGCAGCCCGCCCTCCGCCGGCGCGTGCAGGTCCACCTCGCCGCCGTGGGCGGCGGTCACCGCCGCGACGATGGCCAGCCCCAGGCCGGAGCCGTCGTCGGAGCCGGTCCGGTCGGCGCCGAGCCGCTGGAACGGCTCGGTCAGCAAGGCCACCCGGGCGGGATCGAGCACGGGCCCGCCGTTCTCGACGAGCAGCTCGGCGATGCCGTCCCGCTCCGCCGTCGCCACGCGTACCCGGCCTCCGTCGCGGTTGTGCAGCACCGCGTTGTCGACGAGGTTCTGCACGAGCCGGGCCAGCAGCGTCGCGCTGCCGGTGGTCCACGCCGGGTCGGCCCGCCCGTCGGCGTGCACGGCCAGGCGGCGCGCGCCGATGTCGCGGCCGCGTTCGGCCAGCGCCTGCTCGGCCAGCGCCCGCAGCGACACCGCCGCGCGGTCGGCCAGCGCGCCGTGCTGGGCGCGGGCCAGCATGAGGAAGCCGTCGAGCAGCCGGTCGACCCGGTCGAGCTCGGTGCGGACCCGGCCCGCCAGCGCGACCGTCTGCGCGGGCACCGGCTCCGGCTTGGCCATGGCCACGTCCACCGACGCGCGCATCGTCGCCAGCGGCGTACGCAGCTCGTGCGAGGCGTCGGCGACGAACCGGCGCTGCGCGGCGAACGACGCCTCCAGTCGTTCGAGCAGATCGTCGATGGTGTCGGCGAGGGCCTTGACCTCGTCGGCTGGTCCGGCGACGGCGAGCCGCTCGTGCAGGTTGTCGGCGGTGATGCGGCGGGTCGCGGCGGTGACCGTGCGCAGCGGGCGCAGCACCCGCCGGGAGACCACCCGGCCGAGCACCACCGACACGATCGCCATCACCAGCAGCGCGACCAGCGAGCCGAGCAGCAGCCGCCGCGACTGCAGGGCCTCCACCTCGTTCAGCCGTTCCTGCAGCAGGTGGATGTGCGCCCGCGCCTGCGCGAGGTCGGCCTGCGGCGCCTGGCCCGGGGCGGCGACGGTGGTGTCCTGGAAGGCCAGCAGGTTGGTCAGGGCGAGCAGCCCGAAGCCGGACACCAGGAACAGCGCGGCATACAGCAGCGTGAACCGCCACCCCACCGTCCTGCCCATCGGACCCTCCCCCTCGTGCGCGAACGTCCAGCATGCCGCGCCGGACCTAACAGCGGCATGACAGCGGCGGTTCGGCCGGCGTTAGGTGCGTCTGGCGTAGAACCGACGCCATGCCTACCCCCGGAGAACTCCCCACCGCCCTGCGGGCGCAGTGGGCCGCGCTGCGCGCCGGACGCGGCCGGATCATCGCCCTGGCCGCCGCCGCGCTCGCGGTGCTGCTGCTCGGCCTGCTGCCCGCCGTGACCAACCGCAGCTCCTGCAGCGCGGGCACCGTCGAGGTGCCCTGCCCCACCGCCCCGGCCGGGCCTGACGGCGCGCCCGTGAGCGACGTCGCCTTCTTCGCGCACCGACCGCTCGGCGAGCGCGGGGTGATCACCGTGCGGATGACCGACATGACCGGGACCATCACCTACCCGCCGCCGGACCACGACGAGATCGTGCCGGGCCTGGTGCCGTGGGCCAAGGCCGGGATCATGATCAAGGACGGCACGCGGCAGGGCGCCGACTACGCCGCCCTTCTGATGACCGGCGACCATGGCGTACGCATGCAGCACGGCTTCCGCCACGACGTGGCCGGCCGGCCGGGCCGGGTGTCCCCGCAGGAGCCGCGCTGGCTGCGGCTGACCCGCGACGGAGACACGGTCACCGGGGAGGAGTCCGCCGACGGCACGACCTGGACGCGGGTCGGCACCGCCCGGCTGCCCGGCCTGCCCGCCACCGCGCAGGTCGGCCTGTTCGCCACCTCGCCCAGCGACCTGACCCTGGTCGAGGTCGGCCTCGGCGGCCGTATCGGCCAGGCGCGTTTCACCCAGGCCGTCGGCTACTTCGACCACGTCACCGTCGAGGGCGCCGCCGCCGGTCCGTGGCAGGCCGACACCATCGGCGAGCTGGGGCACACCGACTGGGAGAAGTACCACCGGCCGGCCGGGCTGGTCGAGCGGGACGGCACCCTCGCCGTCACCGGCTCCGGCGACATCGGCCCGATCAGCACCGAGGGCGGCACCAACCCCGAGACCGTGCTGCTCGGCCTGGTCGTGGCCCTGATCGTGGTCATCGTGGTGGGCGCGCGCTTCGCCGTCCGCCCCGGCGCCGCGGCGGACACCAGGGGCGCAGCGGACGCCGCGGGCGTGGCGGACACCAGGGGCGCGGCGGACACCAGGGGCGCGGGGAACGGCACGGCCGCGGACGCCACGGACGCTCCGGACGTCGCGGGCGCTGGGCGGTCGCTGGTCGCGAAGGCCCTGGTCCTCGGTGGCGTGGTGTTCGCCGGCGGGCTGGTGACCGCCGCGGTCACCCTGACCGCCGGGACGATGCTGCTGCGGCACGGCGGCCAGGCGGTAGTGCCGTTCGCGCCGCTCACCGGGCTGCGGGTCGCGGCCGGGGCCGCCGCGCTGCTCGCCGGGGCCGCGATGCTGGCCGTGGCGCTCGGCGCGCTGCTGCGGCGGACCTGGGCCGCGGTCACCGCCGGGCTGGTGCTGGCCGTCCTGCCGTACCTGCTGGGGGCCGTCCCGCTGCTGCCGGACGCGGTGGTCCGCTGGCAGCTGAGCCTCACCCCTGCCGCCGGGTACGCGATGCTGCAGACCGCCCAGGAGTATCCGCAGGTGATCGCCCACTACGTGCCGTACGCCGGGTACTACCCGCTGCCGGGGTGGGCGGGCCTGGCGGTCCTGGGCGGGTACGTCGCGCTGGCGCTCCTGCTCGCCGTCCGGTCGCGCCGCGCCGGCGGCACCGCACCCGCGGAGGCCGACTACCGGTAGCCGGCCGGCCCCTGCTCTGCGGCGTACGCGTGAAGACGATCCGCCAGCTCGCGCGGACGGCTCAGGGCAGGGGTGTGGCCGCCGTCGATCTCGTCCGGCGCGACCCCCAGCCGCTGTCGGGCGACCCGGCGCAGGTAGGGGGCGGGGAAGATCCGGTCGTCGCGGCAGATGAGCACGCGGGTGGGGACATCCGGCCAGGCGGCGAGCGGCGAGGGCTCCCCCAGGCGCGCCTCGGACTGCTCCCGCCCGCGCCGCAGCGCCTCGGCGGCCAGCTCCGGCGGGACGTCCTGGTAGAACAGGTCGACCGGATCGTCGTACGACTCGCGCTCCTCCTGGTCGTAGCCGGTGTGCGCGCAGAAGTCGGCGGGCGCCTCGCCCGGCGCGGGGATCATCGGCGCGACGAGCACGAGCAGCTTCGCCGGCACCCGCGCGCAGACCAGCGGTGCGGTGAACCCGCCCAGCGACTGGCCCACCACGACCAGGTCGGTCCGGTCCCCGACGGCGTCGAGCACGGTCTGCGCGTACTCGGCCAGACCGGCGGAGTCGTCGTCGCACGGCAGGTCCGGGGCCAGGGTGTGGTGGCCCCGGCCGCGCAGCTCGGCCTCGACCAGATGCCAGTACCAGCCGACGTCCCCGGCACCGTGGATCAACACGAACGTGGCCACTGTCCGCTCCTTCCGCCGTGCCGGGCCGGCACGGGCACCCTCCCTCCCTACCCCGCCCCGGGTGGCGGCACGCGCCATGGCGAGGCATCGAAAGATGTGGCTGGAACGGATGGGAGCGCGCGTCGCGCGGGCCTACGGTGGCGCCACCCCTGTCACCGGAAGGAGTCGGTCATGTCACCATCACGTGTCCGCACCGGCCTCGCGGTCCTCGCCACGCTGCTCGCCGTCCTCGTGCCCGCCGCCCCCGCCGCCGCGGCGACGCCGTACACGGTGCCGCCGACGCCCGGCACCCTGAAGACCTACAACATCTCCGCCGTGTACGTCGCCGGCGTCTCCTCCGGCGGCTACATGGCCACCCAGCTGCACGTGGCCTACTCGGGCCGGATCAAGGGCGCGGCGGTGTTCGCGGCCGGCCCCTACTACTGCGCGCAGTACAACGCGAGCCGGGCGCTGTCGGCGTGCGGCGACAACCTCTGGTCGACGCAGCTGTCCAGCCTGCAGTCGTACACCTCGCTGTGGTCCGGCTACGGCTGGATCGACCCGCCGTCGCAGCTGTCCGGCGACCCCGTCTACGTCTTCCACGGCAGCAACGACACCACCGTGAAGAAGTCGGTCACCGACGACCTGGTCCGGTACTACCAGCACTTCGGCGCGAGCGTGCAGTACCACGCGGGCTCGTCGGCCGGGCACGCCTGGGTCAGCCCGTACGGCACCGGCGCCTGCACCGCCACCGGGTCGCCGTTCGTCAACGACTGCGGCACCGACCCGCAGCAGGCGATGTTCGCCAAGCTCTACGGCTCGGTGAGCCCGCGCAACACCGGCCCGCTGACCGGCACGCTGGTCAGGTTCGACCAGAACACGTTCGCCGTCAACGGTTTCGCCGCCGGGCTGAGCATGGGCGGCAGCGGGTTCGCGTACGTGCCGAGCGGCTGCGCGTCGGGGCAGAGCTGCCGGCTGCTGGTCGCGCTGCACGGCTGCGCGCAGGGCTACGACGCGGTCGGCACGGCGTTCGTCGACCGCGCCAACCTCAACCAGTACGCCGACACCAACCGCACGGTCGTGCTCTACCCGCAGGCCACGGCCAGCGGCGTGAACCCGTACGGCTGCTGGGACTGGTGGGGCTACCTCGGCTACACCAACTACCCGATCAAGGGCGGCCTGCAGCTCGAAACCATCATGAACATGGTGCGCCGCCTCGACGGCTGACGCTCATCGGGCCCTGTCCGCCCGCGGGCAGGGCACCCCGCTCACACCAGCAGCATGCGCAGCAGCATCGCCGCTTCCGGGTCGATGAGCGTACGCAGGTCGACCAGCGCCTGGTCGGCGCCGCCCGAGACGCCCATGAACTTGCGCAGGTGCTGCATCCGGCCGCGCGCCTCCTGCGCCGCGTGGTCGTCGCGGCCGTCGAGCCGGGCCAGGCCGGCCTCGACCCGGTGCACGCCGCGCACGACCACCAGGGCCGGGTGGTCCGGCAGGGTGACCCGGTCGAAGTTGACGCCGCGGAAGTCCACGTCGTCGAACGCGGTCACCCCCGCCATGTCCACGTCGAGCATCGGGTTGGGGCCGACCTCCCGCTCGGGCTCCAGCACCCGGCCGTCGAACACGACCTCGCGCAGCACCCCGGCGAACCGGCAGCGGATCAGGCTGGCCTGCCAGAAGTTGGTGCACTCCAGCTGGGCGTGGGAGAAGTCGACGTCGGTGAAGCTCGCCACGCCGCAGCCCAGCCGGGACAGGTCGGCGTGCCGGAAGTCGACGTTGCGCAGCCGGTTGGCGCGGTTGGCGTACCAGCCGCCGACCGACGAGCGGCCCAGCTCGGCCGCGAGGAACGAGCTGTCCGACACGTCGGTCGCCCACATCCGCAGGCCCACGCAGTACGCCCCGTCGAACAGGCTGTTGTCGACGACGCACCCGAACAGGCGCAGCCGGGGCAGGTGCGCGCCGCGCAGGTCGAGGTCGCACAGCCGGGCCCGCTGGAACTCCAGCGTCGCCGCGACGGAGGCGAACTCGAACGTGAACGTCATCCCGCCCGCCTGGCGGGTCGCGGCGTCCGGCTCGACCGCCCGCGGCTCGGGGGCGCCCAGGCCGCGCAGGTCCCAGCGGCCGTCGATCCGGTCCAGCGGCAGCCCGTCGAGGCGCTCACCCGAGCGCAGCCGCCGGAGCACCTCGGTCTGCAGCTCCGGGCCGCCGGCCACGAGCCAGCGCTCGACGAGCGCTTCATCGTTCAGCATCGCGAACCCCTCGCATCGACGCGACCGCAGGGTGAGCCACGTGGTGCCGCAGCTCAACGGCCTGTTGGCGATCAAAAGTAGGGGGACCCGCCCGGCAACTCAACAGGTCGCTGTCCGGCATGCCGGAGTTGTCGGGATGCGTTACCGAACCTTGACCAGGCCGGGCGTCCCGCCGGCGTACGGCGCGACGCCCGGCCCGGCTCAGCCGTGCCGCACCGGCAGCTCCTGCCTGCCCGCCGGCGTGACCGCGACGATCTTCGTGATCTCCGAGTAGGCGTGCGACGCCTCACCGGTGTCGGCGAGCAGGTACCACCCGTCGCCGAGCTCCGCCTCGCGGACCACGCCGCCCGGGAAGTGCACCTCGACCCTGGTCGTGCCGTCGGGGACCCGGCCGAAGGCGTACGCCGCCGGCGGGTCCTGCCCCCACGCCGCGGACACGTTGCTCAACCGGCCCGGCGGGTGCGCCGGATCCATGTCTGTGGTCAGGTTCGACTGGTCCACGTCCACCGCGTGCTGCTCGTCGCCGAGCCAGCACGCCACGTTGCGGTCGTCGTCGGCGTACACCAGCAGGCGCAGCCTGCCCGGGACCAGCCCCCGCTCGAAGCGCAGCGGAGGCAGCCCGGCCATCCCTGCCGCGACCAGCTCCGGCCGGGCGAGGTCGGCGCACCGGCCCTGCGTGGTGGTGGCGCTGCTGGACGGCCGCGGCGGCTTGCCGGGCGGCGCGGACGCCGACGGCACCGCCGGTTCCGGGTCCAGGCCGAGCGGTCGGCCGCCCAGCAGGAGCCACGCCGTGCCGAGCAGCGCGAAGCAGACCAGCGCGGCGGTCACGGCGACCACCGCCAGGCTCAGGCCGACGCGCGGGCGCGGGCGCGCGGCGGTGATGCGCGACAGTGGCACGGCCAGATGGGTGTCGCGGTGCGCCCGGCGGACCAGTTCGGCCAGGCGCGCGTCGTCGTACTCGGTCATCGCCGCTCCTCCCAGGCCAGGCGGGTGCCGTCGCCGACGGCGACCGCGAGCTGGGCGCGCAGCGTCGCCAGCGCGCGGTGCAGGTGCACGTGCACGGTCGCCGCGCCGATGCGCAGCGACCGGCCGGTCTCCTCGGCCGACAGGTCGGCCAGCAGCCGCAGCGCGACCACCTCGCGCTGCCGCCGGGGCAGGGCCATCACCAGCGCGCGCAGCCGCGCGTCCAGCCCGCCCGGATCGGGGTCGCCCCGGCCCACGTCGGGCGGGTCGGCGAGCCGCTCGCGACGCAGCCGCCGCCACCACGAGCGCTGCTCGTTCAGCGCGGTGCGCAGCACCCACGCGGTCGGATCGGGGTGCGCCCGGACCGCCTCCCAGCGGGCGTACGCCCGGGTGAACGCCTCCGCGACGGCGTCCTCGGCGCCCGGTTGCCCGCGGGTGGCCACCAGCACCGCCCGGTAGACGGCATCCTTGCGCGCCGCGTAGAACTCGCCGAAGTCGTCCATCGACACCACCTGAGACGGGAACCTGCTGTCGTAGGTAATACGCCCGGCGCCCGCCGCGCCTTTACCGGCCGGGTGCCACGTCCGGCCCGCGGCGCTCTCCGAGCGCGCCGAGCGGCCGGGCTCCGGCCGCGGGCGATCCGCCGGCGTAGCGTCCGGCCTGGTCGCGCCTACTCGCCGCGCGCGGCGGCGTCGAGGGCGGCCTGCTCCACCCGCCGGTGGTGGTCGCGCCACCACGCCTCGTCGACGGGCGGCAGGTTGCCGTGTCCGGGCAGCAGCCCGACCCCGCCGTCGATGAGCTCCCGCACGATGTCGGCGTGGCCGACGTGCCGTTGCGTCTCCGCGGTCACGTGGACCAGGACGTGGTGCAGGGTGACCTCCTGCTCGCGCCACCACGGCACGCGGCCGACGGCGTCCAGCCCGAGGGCGTCGATGGTGGCGTCGGCGTGGGCGATCGCGCGACGGTACCGGTCGACGATCTCCTCGCGGGTCTCGTCCGCGGTCGCCCACATGTCGGCATTGGGCTCGGCCCCCTCGCCGACATACGGCAGCTCGTGTTCGAACGGCCGCCCGAACACGACGCCGAAGTAGAGGATCTCCCCGACGGCCGCGTGTTTGACCAGCCCCAGCAGGTTGGTCGCGGTCCGGGTCAGCGGGCGCCGGATGTCGTACTCCCCTAGCCCGTCGAGTTTCCACAGCAGCGTCTCGCGGCCGTCCTTCAGATAACCGTGCAGATCCGCCTTCATCGCGCCACTATGGCAGCCGGGCGGTGCCCCCCGCTGCCCCTAGATCCACAGTCGACGCGCGAAACAGTCCGGATGCTCATCAACGGCCAGGCCGGGGCAGATCTGGTGCGGCCGGCGCGCGGGATTGGCCTCCCCCGTGGCGGCCAACCCGCGCCGGTCGCGCCGCGCGCAACGAGGGGGACGGCGTACGCCGACCCCCTCGGAAGATCCTGCTAAACCGCGCCGCCGCCGTCGAGACATTCGGCCACCGCCGAAACAGGCAGGCACACGTGGGGGACGCCGGTCGCGGCCGGCGTCCCCCACGATCACCGGCTCAGCCGCGCCACCACTTCTGGTTGGCGCCGCCGGTGCAGTCCCAGGTCTGCAACGGCGTGCCGGTGCCACCCCAGGCGGTGACGTCCACACACTTGTTGGCCTGCGGGTTGACCAGGTCACCCGCGCCGGTCAGCACGAACTGCTGGGCCGGGTTGCCACTGCACCCCACGATCTGGATCGCCGCGCCGGGGGCGGTGGAGCCCCAGGCCACGTCCATGCACAGGCCGTTGACGGTGCGGATCGTGCCGTCGCCGGGGAACGTCCAGTTCTGCGCGTTGGTCCCGTTGCAGTCCCACAGCTGCAGCCGCTGGCCTTCGACGAAGTTCGAGTTCGGCACGTCGATGCACTTGTTCTGCCAGCCGATGATGCGGCTGGCGCCGCCCCCGCCACCGGTGGTGGTGAGGGTGAGGCCGTACGCGCCGAGGATCTCGTTGACCGGCTGGTAGAACGTGGTGCCGCCGGTCGAGCAGTTGCCCGAGCCGCCGGAGGTCACGCCCTGCGCCTGGTTGCCGCTCAGCCACGCCCCGCCGGAGTCGCCGCCCTCGGCGCACGCGGTGGTCTGGGTGAGGCCGTACACGGTGCGGCCGCCGGAGTAGTTGACGGTGACGTTCTTGGCCTGGATCACGCCGCAGCGCCAGCCGGTGGTGCGCCCGGACCGGCAGATCGACGCACCGATCGCGGCCTCCTGCGAGCCGGCGACGGCCGCGTTGCCGCCCGCGTAGTTGTTCACCCACGGCCGGGGCGTCCAGTTCGCGTTGGTACGCACCCACGCGTAGTCGTTGTTCGGGAACGACGATCCGGCGAAGGTGCCCTGGGCCACGTTGTTGTAGCCGAGGGTGGGGCTGTTGACGCCGCCGCAGTGCCCGGCGGTGACGAAGCCGCCGTTGTTGACCGCGAAGCCGACCGAGCACAGCGTGTTGCCGTTGATGACGTACTGGTCGCCGCCGCGGATGTCGTACAGCGGCCGGGGCGCCTCGCCGGTGGTGATCCGCAGCGCGGCGGCGTCGACTCCGCTCGCCTTCGCGAAGCGGCGGGCCGCGGCGGCGTCGGTGGCGGCCACGGTGACGGTGTTCGCGGCGACGTCGACGTACCAGCCGTGGATCTGGTTGCCGGCCGCCGCGGCGCGCCGGTCCAGCTTGGACTTGACGCCGTCGAGCTGCTTGAGGCTGCGGCCGACGAGGGTCGGCACGGCGCCCGCGGCACGGGCCTGGGCGGCGCCGGCCTCGTCGAGCACGCCGACCTTGAGCCTGCCGTCGCCGGGCGAGAACCATGCCCCACCGAACCTGTCGCCGAGGCGCGCGCGGACGGCGCGTTCGACCACGGGTGCGCCGGCCTCGTGCGCCTGGCGGATGCGGGCCTGGTCGGCGCTGAGGCCGAGGTCGCGTTGCAGTGCCTGCTGCATGGAGACGGCGGCGGCGGAACCGGTGTCGGGGGTGGGGGCGGCGGATGCGGGGATGGGGGCGGCCAGCGCCACGGCGAGCACCGCCGCGCCGGTCAGCGCAAAGGGTCTCACGTCGGTCCTCCGGGGGTGGGACGGATCAGGGCGTGAGAGCGCTCTCAAGAAAGAGACTTTACTGTCACCCTCCGCGAAGTCAATAGATGTCAGTCAATTACTCTCCGTGCGCATCCGGCGCGGTATGCGTCGTCAGCACGGTCACCGGGGAGGGCGGTAGCACGCGTCCCGCCGCGGCAAAGGACGGGTGATCGGACCGTCAATCCAGCCAGTGGGCAGGGCTCGGCAGGAGTCAGGCCCCGTGGAGGGCCTCGCGGGCGCGGGCGAAGACGGCCGGGGGCGCCTCGTCCGGCCCGTCCTCGTCACCGGCCAGGGCGGTCAGGGTCGCGCTCACCGCGACGTCGGCGAGCCTGCGCAGCTCCGCGGCGGGCACGTTGTCGCGCAGGTAGTCGAACTCCTCTTCCTCTTCCAGCTCGGCGTGCTCGACGACCGCGTCCCGCAGGTTCGCCAGCTTCGTCACGAAGTCGTCGTGCTCCAGGCCCAGCGCGTGCAGCTCCGCCAGATCCTGCTCGGCCTGCTCCTCCTCCTCGGCGCGCGCGTCGACCACGGCGTCGCCGTCGGCCAGCCGCGCCCGCGCCAGCGGATGCACCAGCACCTGCTCGATGCTCTCGTGCACCGCGAGCAGGCCCACCAGCCGGGCGAACAGTCCACGACGCTGCGCTCCGCGCGAGCGCCCCAGCTCGACGAACAGGTCGGCGATCTGCTCGTGCTGCGCCAGCAGCAGGTCGATCACGTCCTCCTCGCGGTCCAGGTCCGGCAGCGGTACGCCCGCCGCCGACGGCACCCGCTTGGCGGGGCGCGCCGGCTGCGGCGTCCGCGACGAGGGTGCGTGGTCGTCCGGGGGCACCACGCTCTTCTTGCCGGTCGCCACCTTCGCCATCGAGCGGGCCCGCTGGTCGGAGTGCATCGTCTTGAACAGCTCCCGGACCAGCTCGTCCTTGCGCATGGCCGAGGTGCCGGTCACCCCGGCCTCGCGCAGCAGCGCCCGCAGCTCCTTGACCTTCAGCCGGTACACGTCGGCCTCGCTGCGCCCCTGCGCCGCCGCGCTGCCCGGCCGGGCCGTGCCGGGTTCGGGCTTGTCGTCGGCCGCATCGCGCTGCGCCATCCCGCGCTCACCTCACATAAGTCCGTTTCGTCACCATCCTGACGGAAACGCCACCCTGGCCGGGCCGAAACCGGGCACAACCACCCGCGAGATCACCAGACCTCGTCCACTGCCTCACCGGCGAGAACCGGCCGGGTCGCGCACCAGCCGCAGCCGTCTGCCCGACGGCGTGGCGAAGCGGGCGGTCCACCCTCCGCCGCCCGGACCTTGCTCCCACCGTCGCATTCGGACAGCATGAGCGCACACCACATCGACGGGGGCCACCATGGACACATCACCACCGCGACGCCTGCCCACCCGCCAGGCCGGAACGATCGCGCTGTGCGCCGCCTCGTTCAGCTTGATCGTGCTGGTGGTGCCCGGTCACGTGGCCGTCTTCCACGATCATTGGGCGTCGCTGTACGGCCCCGGCCACTGGGCGCTGTGCGCCGTCCTGGCCGGCAGCGGCCTCGCCCTGCGGATCGCCCGGCCCGCCGTCGCGGGCGTCGCCGCCACCGCGGGCGCCCTGGCCGCCGGGCAGCTGGCCGCCACCGGCGTCTGGGCGGTCCGGCACTGGGAGCCGTTCACCGGCATGGGCGGCGCGGGCGAGAGCATCCTCGGCATCCTGCGCCCGCTCGCGGTCGGGCTCGCCGTCGCCGGTGCCACCGCGGCCGCGGCGTGCGTGCTGGCGCTACGCGCCGCCGGGGCATGGGACCCCGCGGCGAGCGGCCCGCGCCGATTGGCCCCGGTCGCGATCGGGGCGCTGCTCAGCGTCGGGCTGCCCATCCTGCTGCTCGGCGGCCTGACACCGATCACCCTGCTCGGCACGTACGGGCTGCTGTTCGGCCTGCCGTGGGGTGCCGCCGTCGCCGCGACCGGCCTGCTGCGCCGCGACGCGGCGATCACCGCGGGCGCCATGGCCACCGTCGGCCCGCTCGCCGTCACCGGCTGGAACGCCGCCTGGGAACTCGGCTACGGCCTCGGCTGGCAGCCCTACATGACGCTGCTGCCGGCCGTGGCGCTGGTCGCCGCCGCCACCGCGGCGCTGGCGGTGCGCCGCGTCCGGCCGACCGGCCCGGCCGAAGCCTCGACCGCACCCCTCACGTGACGCGTGCCGCCCGCCGGGGCAGCGCGGCTTCGACCATGAGAAAGGACTACTCGCGGCCCAGGTCGCCGGTGCGGTAGTGGCGGCGGCACAGGACCTGGTAGCGGACCTCGGCCGGGTCGTCGGCGGCGGTGTCGCCGATGACGACCTGCTCGCCCTCGCGGGCCACGGTCCCGCCCACGATCCGCGCGTTGAGCAGGCCCTCCCGGCCGCACCAGCAGAGCACCTCGACCTGCAGCCGGTGCACCTCGTCGGCGAGCTCGAACAGCCGCTGCGCCGCCGGGAACAGCCGCGAGCGGAAGTCGGAGGCCAGCCCGAACGCGTACACGTCGACGTCGTACCCGTCGACCAGGTCGGCGAGCTGCTCGATCTGCTCGACGGTGTAGAAGCAGGCCTCGTCGCAGATCAGGTAGTCGATCCGGGCGCCCTCGGACCACTCCTTGCGCACCAGCGCGATCAGGTCGAGGTCGTCGGTCACCTCGACGGCGGTGTGCGCGAGGCCGATCCGGGTGGTGACCTGCGGGCCCATCGACCGGTCGTTGCGGGTCAGCACCAGCCCGCGGCGGCCCTGGCGGCCGTGGTTGTGATCCATCTGCAGGGCGAGGGTGGACTTGCCGCAGTCCATCGGGCCCCAGAAGAACTTGAGCGCGGCGCCGTGGCGCAGCCTGCCGTCCCCGGCCGAGACGCAGTGCGCGGGGGCGATCGTGGGTTCCTCAGCAGCCGTCACGGAGGGGCAGCCTACTGGCTACCCCTCCGTCAGCGGGAATCCATGACCGCGATTGCCGTTGGTACGGCGTGTCAGAGGCGCTCCGGCGGCGTGTTGCCCGCCTCGGTGATCGCCCGTCGCATGGGCACCCGCAGCAGCAGCACGAACCCGAGCCCGAAGAACACGATCAGCGAGATGATCGCCACCCGGTAGCTGCCGGTCAGGTCGTAGGCCAGGCCGAACAGCAGCGGGCCGAACCAGCTGGTGCCCTTGTCGGAGATCTCGTAGAGGCCGAAGTACTCGCCCTCCTTGCCCTTCGGGATGAGCTGGCTGAACATCGACCGGCTCAGCGCCTGGCTGCCGCCGAGCACGATGCCGATCGCGCCGCCGAGGACCACGAACGGCACCGCGTTGCCGTACGGCAGGAAGTAGGCCGCGACCAGGATGAACGTCCAGCCGACCAGGGTGCCGAGCACGGTGCGCCAGGCGCCGAACCTCTTGGCGAGCCGGCCCAGCAGCATCGCGCCCGCGAACGCCAGGAACTGCACCATCAGGATGGTCGGCATCAGCACGGTGTTGTCGAAGCCGAGCTGCTCCGAGCCGTACGTACCGGCCATCGCGATGACGGTCTGGATGCCGTCGTTGTAGATCAGGAACGCGATCAGGAACGACAGGGTCAGCGGGTACGCCTTCAGCCCCTTGAGCGTGTGCTTGAGCTGACGGAACCCGTCGAGCAGCACCGAGCCGCGCGCGGGCCCCTCGATAGGCGGCCGGTCGCGCAGCCACAGCAGCGGGAACGTGGTGAACAGCGCCCACCACACGCCCGCCGACACCAGCGACCAGCGGGCGATGTCGCCCTGGTTCTCCTCGCCGCCGATCAGCACCACGATCACGTTGAACAGCAGCAGCAGACCGCCGCCGAGGTAGCCGAAGGCCCAGCCGCGGCTGGACACCCCGTCGCGCTCGTTCTCGTTGGCTATCTGCGGCAGGAACGAGTTGTAGACCACGACGCTCGCGCCGAACGACAGGTTCGCCACGAGGAACAGCGCCGCCCCGAGCTCGTACCGGTCGCCGGTGAGGAAGACCAGGCCGCAGGTGGCGGCGGCGCCGAGGTAGGCGAACAGGGCGAGCCAGAACTTCTTGCGCGGGGCCCGGTCGGCGATCGCGCCGACCACCGGCAGCAGCAGCACCTGCAGCGCCACCGACAGCGAGGTGGTGTACGCGAACAGCGCGCCGGCCTTGAAGGACAGCCCGAGCAGGTGCACGTCGCCCGCGGCGTCGGCCCCGTTCTCGGCGATCGCGGTCAGGTACGGCCCGAGGAAGGCCGTGACGACCGTGGTGGAGAAGGCGGAGTTGGCCCAGTCGTAGAAGTACCAGCCGACACGCTCGCGTTTGGTGCTCTCGCCGTAACCCTCGGCAGGGGTGGGGGGTGCGCTGATGTCAGCGGTCATGCAAGGTCCTTCCAGAGGCCCCGGTGCGTGAAAACTTCCCGTAACACGTCGATGCGATCGGTCATGATGCCATCCACACCGAGATCAAGTAAGCCCTCCATCACGGCAGGATCGTCGACCGTCCACACGTGGACCTGCAGCCCCAGCGCGTGCGCGTGGGCGACGAAGCGCCGGTCCACCACGCGCAGCCTGCCGAACCTGATCGGGACCTGCGCCGCCACCACCGACGGGGGCAGCACGAGCCGCCGGCGCACGCGCGAGGCCAGCCACAGCCGGGCCGTCTCCCGCTGCGCCAGCGACGTCGCGTACGCCGGACCCGCCAGCGCGCGCACCCGGTGCAGCCGGGCGTCGGAGAAGGAGGCCAGCAGCACCTGCGCGGGCGTGGCCCGGTCGTGCACGGCGGCCACGGTCGGCTCGACGGCCGCGTCGGACTTGATGTCGATGTTGAAGCGGACCTCCGGCCAGGCGTCCAGCACCTCGTCCAGCCGCGGCACGGCGGCCGCCCCGCCGACGCGCACCGTGCGCAGGTCCGCCCAGGTCATCGTGGCGACCGCCTGCGGATCCCCGGCGACCCGGCCCAGCGTGGCGTCGTGCAGCACCACGGCGACCCCGTCGCGGGTGGCGTGCACGTCGGTCTCGACGTACCGGTAGCCCGCCTTGACCGCCCGGTCGAAGGCGTCGGCGGTGTTCTCGTCCCCGGCCGCGGCGCCACCCCTGTGGGCGAAGGCGAGCGGCGGCGCGGCGAGATACGGATGGGAAGGACCCTGCGGCGTCTCCATCTGCGAAAGCTTGCCACCCGCGGGTGCGCTCGCGTGGCCCGCGTACTGACCGCTCGCCAACAACGGGCGACATCGGTGAGAATGTCCGCACCACCGCGTCGAAACGAATCGATCTTTCCCGAAACATGATGTTCGTGAAGGGGTGCTCAGGTGGCCGAGGACGACCCTGTGGACTGGCTCCGCCGGCTGTCTCCGGTGCAGCGTGCGCTGCTGGACCGGCTGGCCGACGGCGCGACGATAGCCGCGGCCGCCGCCGCGGAGTACCTGTCGCTGCGCACGGCCAACCGCCGCATCGCCGATCTACGCCAGGAGCTGGGCCTGACCAGCACCCGCGAACTGGTCGCCGCCTACCGCTCCCGCCGCTCCGGATAACCGTCCCCCGCTGTGGCATGTTCTGCCGTGCGGCCAGACGGTGCCCATGCCGCCGTGCCCGATCGCGGTGCGTAGTGAGTAGCGTCCGCCGATGACAGTGCCCGGAGC